>CAYREF010000008.1:0-52892 GCA_964423265.1 uncultured Actinomycetota bacterium | reverse complement strand
GACAGTAACAGCTTAAGCTTAGCCTAAACTATTCGCGCCATCGCTCTACTCGGCGCTCTAAATTTATGTCTATATAATCTCCGCTTCTATATACTTTTAGCTGTACTTCTTGTTCACAATTTTTCCTTAATAGCTGGGATAATATCTCATAAGGAGTTTTAATTTCTTTCCCGTCAAATTCTACTATTATATCTTCAGGTTTCAATCCTGCTTTGTCTGCAGGGGACCCTTCCAGAACATTTGCGATTAGGGCTCCAGCAATATCGGTATTATTCTGCCCTATTTCTATGCCCATAAAAGGTATCCTTGCTCTACCATATTTTATAATCTGTTCAGCAATGTTGACTGCCGTATCTACGGGTATGGCAAAACCCACCCCAGAACTTGTCCCCGAGGTAGATATTCCTAAAGTGTTAATCCCTATAACTTTGCCCTCTATATTTATTAAGGGTCCGCCGCTATTGCCTGGATTGATAGCAGCATCTGTTTGTATTGCATCCACTATTGGTAACTGGTCTGATGCAATGGGTATTACCCTGCCTTTTTCACTAATTATGCTCATGGTAACAGTTTGCTGTATACCAAATGGGCTACCAACAGCAATTACGATATCACCTACTTCCTCATCTTCAATAGTGCCAAAATCAGCAGGTTGCAGATTGTCTGCATCTATTTTTGTTACCCCTATATCTGTCTCTGTATTTATGCCTACCAACTTTGCCTCTTTTCTTACCCCATTATTTAAGGTAACTATTAGTTTTTCTGCATTACCTACTACATGGCTGTTGGTTAATATATAGCCTTCCTTGTTAAGAATTACCCCTGAGCCAATCCCTTGTTGTAATTGTTCCTGGCCAAGTAGGTTCTCTGTGATTACACCAACCTGTATGCTAACCACCGAAGGCGTGATGCTCTTAACTAAACCATTAATTTTTGAATTAAATTGTTCGAGGGAAACTGCCCGTATTCCTGTTTTACAGAAATTTCTTCAGATGGCTTTTCTTCTTTTTTTGTTTCTATTGCTTGTTTGTTTCCATTCTGTATTAGATAGTTAGGGATGCAGGAAATATTAAAAGCTGTAATAAATATAGTAATAATTATTATCAGTGCAATTTTTAGTATTTTTTTATTTTTCATATCTATCTGCTAATAATCTATCAGATAAAAAAATGATAAACAATGGAAAAGAAATTACTAATAATATCCTTTTATTATAATCTTTTGTTAATTTATTATAATATAAAAAGGGGGTGTTTAGATGTTTAAAAACAGGAAAGATGCGGGAAAAAGATTAGCAAAAGCTTTAACAAAATACAAAAACGGCAATACCATAATACTTGCCATTCCCAAAGGGGGAGTAGAAGTCGGATTTGAAGTGGCCAAACACTTAGGTGTAAATTTTGATCTTTTGATATCCAGAAAATTGCCTCTTCCTTATAATCCGGAATCCGGTTTTGGTGCAATTTCAGAGGATGGCAGCACCTTTATTTTCAAGGAGGCAGATACGTGGCTTTCTGCAGGAGAAATAGAGCGTATTAAAGCAGAGCAATCCGAAGAAATTAAAAGGCGTATACAAAATTTAAGGGGCGGCAAACCTTTGCCGGATATTTCTGATAAAAAGGTGATATTAGTTGATGACGGCCTGGCAATGGGATCAACTATAAGGGCGTCAATAATGTATTGTAAAAACCAGGAAGCTTTTAAAATCATTGTTGCGGTTCCGGTAGCTGGCACCAGAGTAGTTAAGGAAATAGGTAAATTGGTTGATGATATAGTGGTTTTAGAGGAACCTACAGATTTTAGAGCCGTTGCCCAGGTTTATGAGAATTGGCATGATGTAAGCGATGAAGAGGTATTAAATATTTTAAAAGAATGGAAAAGCCATCTTAAAAAAAATGAGACAATATGATATTTATGTTAAAATTAATGGAAATTTATTTGCTCTTGTAGCTGTTTTTAGATAAAAGGAATTTTATGATTTTGGAATTTCCGGGAACCAGAGGTGAAATAGAAGAAAGTACTAAAAAGCATAGATACCATTCTTCCCTTATTGTTAAGTACAAAGATACTGAAATATTGATTGATTACGGGGAAAAACACAGCAAAGATTTAGAAGAAAGGATTAATAGTTTTGATGCAATATTTATCACTCATGCCCATCCTGACCACTATATCTGGACTTTAAAGGAAGAAAAATCAGTAACTATACCTGTTTATCTCACTAAGGTTGCTTATGATTACAGTAATAGCAAACCAGTTAATTATAAAATTCTAAAAAGTTATAAGACACTAGGGTTTAAAGATTTAAATATAACCCCTTTTGAGGTGATACATTCGCTTAGGTGCCCCGCGGTAGGCTACAGGATAGAGGCGGATAAAAACATATTTTATGCTCCTGATTTGATTGACACCCAAAAAGATAAGAAAGAAACTTTAAAAAATATAGATTGCCTGGTGGGGGACGGGTCTAGCTTATATACTAATATGGTAAGAAAAAGGAATGGGAAGTTGTATGGCCATACAAGGGTTAAAACTGAAATTAATTGGTGTAAAAAATATGGAATAAAAAAATTTATTGTAACCCATTGTGGCAAGCAAATTGTTACTATGGAAAAAGAAAAGCTAGAGGAAAAAATAAGTGAATATTCTGAAAATAGTGTTAATGTGAAAGTAGCTTATGATGGCTATAGCTTAAAATTATAAGAAGGAGGAAAAAATTGAAAACTATTCTTTGTTATGGTGATTCTAATACTTATGGTTGCAAACCTATCGGATTTGATATCTTGGAAGAAAATTTTATACTGGTAAATGAAAGATATTCAATTAGGGAGAGATGGACAGGGATTCTCCAACAGGAATTAGGGGAAGGATATAGAATAATAGAAGAGGGGTTGAATGGGAGAACCACTGTTTTTGATGACCCTATAGAAGGAAATTACAGGAATGGTAAATCATATCTCTTACCTTGTCTGGAATCACATGCCCCCATAGATTTAGTGTTATTAATGCTAGGCACCAATGATCTTAAATTAAGGTTTTCTGTTTCTGCTTTTGACATAGCAGCTGGAGTAGGGGCGCTGGTTGATATTATAAAAGCCAGTGGTTGTGGAAATAACGGAAGAGCTCCCCAGGTATTAATACTATGCCCGCCTCCACTGGGTAAGATAACTAATTTTAGTGAGATGTTTCTAAATTCTTTGGAAAAGTCCAAGAAATTATCGCAAGAATATAGAAAAGTTGCTGGATTAAAAGGTTGCCATTTCCTTGATGTGGGGAAAATAATAAAACCTAGTGACATTGATGGCATACATTATGACCTGGAAAGTCATAAGAGATTAGGCCAGGAAATAGCTAGGTTTATAAAAAATTTGTAAGATATAACTTTGACTAAAATTTCAATGAAAAACTAACCCTACTAAGCGCTGTCCCCAAAAAGTATAATACATAAATTATTATTTATGTTTAACATAATATCATCTTTTCTCTTTACAAATATCTATTAATATGTTTTAATGTATGTATAAATATAATAAATAATAAATGTTATGGTAATAGATAGTATATTAAAGCAAGAAAAAAAATATGACCAAAGCCAGTTAAAGTGGGAAAAAAGGATTGGGGATATCCTTATAGATGAAGGTCATATTAACAATGCCCAACTGCACGAAGCATTAAAAATACAACGGGAGGAAGGCGGAAGGTTAGGCTGGATACTTATAAGCAATGGCTATATAAACAGGTTGCAGATGTATGGTGCATTAGCAGAAAAATTTAATTTGCCTTTTGTGGCAGAAGAAATTAAACCCCAGCTGGATAGGCTTGACAGTAATTTGTTGAAGGATTTAGAGCCTGAAGAAATTATTGAATATCAGGCCATACCTTTAGAAATCAAAAATAATAAACTTACATTGCTAACTGCATTTCCCGGAAGTGTTAAAACTATCAATCACTTTAAAAAGAAATATAATATCTGGGAGCTAGAAGAGAGAGTTATAACAGATTTAGATATTTCAAATATAGTTAAAAATATATTTAAAAGGAGCCTTCAGGCCAAAACTATACTGGGTTTATATACCCGGGAGCCGGAAGAGTCTGCTTATATTAGGATAACAAAGCCGCAAATAATTTTCTTATTTACTTTATTGGGTATAATAGGTCTAGGGTTATGGCTGTACCCAGACCAATTTCTTATAGGATTATTTGCAACAATTCAAATATTTTATCTGCTTTCTATTTCTTATAAATTCATTATTAGTATTGCCGGGATAAACCATAAGTTTTTTAATGAAAAACATAAGGAAATGAATCAGGAGATAAAACGCTATCCGGTATATACAGTATTAGTTCCTCTATTTAAAGAACCAAAACCAGTATTAAAAAGTATTATAAAGGCCATAAAAGATTTTGATTATCCAAAAAACAAGCTAGATATTATATTTTTATTTGAAAAAAATGATCAGCAGACAATAAATGATGCAAAAAGTTTAAACCCCCCTTCAAGCTGGAGATTTTTTTATGTTCCAAATGGCACTCCAACCACAAAACCCAAAGCCTGCAATTACGGCCTTTACTTTGCGAGGGGAAAGTATTTAGTAATATATGATGCCGAAGATATTCCTGAACCTGATCAGCTTAAAAAATCTTTAGCAGCTTTTCAGAATAGTCCTGATAATTATGGCTGTTTTCAGGCTTTCTTAAACTACTACAATAAAAATGAAAATTTTCTTACCAGAATGTTTACTCTGGAATATTCTTACTGGTTTGATTATTTATTAAGCGGGTTATTTAAATTTAGGTTGCCTATCCCTTTAGGAGGCACCAGTAATCACTTTAAGGTTGATGTATTGAAGAAAATATCGGGCTGGGATCCTTTCAATGTAACAGAAGATGCTGATTTGGGTGTCAGGATGGCAGCGGAAAATAAAAGGGTTGGAGTAATAAATTCTACCACTTATGAAGAAGCTAATAGCAGATATGGAAACTGGATAAGGCAAAGGTCCAGGTGGATTAAGGGATATATGCAGACATCCCTTGTGTATAACAGAAATCCTATTAAGCTGATAAAAACCCTGGGCTTTTGGAATTGGGCTTCTTTTCAGATGATAGTTACAGGCACTCCTTTTACTTTTTTGGTAAATCCGTTAATGTGGATAATTTTTTTAGTATGGATAATTACCAGTAATTTAGTAATTTTCCCACAAATACCTGAAATCATAACATTATTGGGTACAATAAGCCTTGTTGCAGGTAATTTAATAATGGTTATATTAAATTTAGCAGCTGCTTTTTCCAGAAAATACTGGAGCCTGATACCCTACGCTATTTTAAACCCAGTTTACTGGGTTCTGCATTCAATTGCTGCATATAAAGCCTTATGGCAACTATTTTTTAGACCTTTTTATTGGGAGAAAACAAAACATGGTTTGTCAAAATTTGACCTGGCTGGTACAAAAGCTGATAGTTCTTAAACATTATTAAGCTTATTGACATTATAAAGTAGGTAAAATAAATTAATAGTAATAAGGATTTATTAGATAATAAGGGGGAGAAGGTGAAAGATAAGGAGAAGAGCAAGGAAATTGGGGAAAACTTCAGTCATATGATCCAGGAATTCGGTGAGGCTGTCAGTAAAATATTTGAGGACCCTAAGTTAAAAGAGAAGGCCAAAGAATTTGGCGACAGTGCATCAGAATCTGCGAAGGTTTTTGGTGAAAGGTTTAAAGATGAAGAAGTTAAGCAAAAATTTGAGGAATTTGGAAAGTCCGCCAAAAAGTTTGGTGAGAACGTAGGCGAATTTTTTAAGGAAGAAAAAAAGGAGAATGAAAAAGAGGAAAAATTTGAAAAAAAAATGAATAATTCTGGCTATTCTACAGAAAGAACTAGTAAAAAAGCAGAGTATTATTCTGAAAGCCCCAGTGGAAGTAGAATAGCAGGTTATAGTATTGCTATTACCTGGAATCTCATATTTTTAATATTTTTTAATTTTTTCTATGAATATATTGCTTATTATGAATACGAGGCGGTAAATGGGGGTATCTGGAACCGGTATACTTTAGTTACAGACAATTTTAAACTTTGGCTTCCCATTCTTACTATATCGATAGCGGTTTCTATAATTGGCAATATAATACTAATAATAAATGACAGGTATTATTTAAGGCAAATAGTAAATTTGGTTAGCAATATATTTGGGATAGCTGCTGTAGCAACTTTACTTTCACTTTTTCCTTTTGATTTTAGTGTAATACCGGATGCTGACTTAACTCATATATTAACTCCTATAGTTACTGTAGTTCTGGTAATCATAATAATAGGGTTGGCAATAGGCACTGTGGCAAGCCTGGTAAAATTAATTGTGCATTCAGTAAAAATGAGAGAGTAGGATATTTTAATGAATGAAAAGGAAAAATATAAGTTTGCCAAAAAAAGGGTAGAAGGGATAAAGGGTTTTTATGGCCACCTTATATCTTATGCAATTGTAATTATTATACTAATGGTAATAAACATTTTAAGTTCGCCGGAATTTCTCTGGTTTTTAATTGTGGCTGGTGCATGGGGTTTTGGATTGTTCTGGCATGCTATGGGAATATTTGTTTTCAATAAGGGATTTAGGTCTAGGTGGGAGAAAAAGAAAATTAAAGAAATAATGGAGAAAATGGATGACACTTAAATTTTTATCAAGAGGCAAAGATACTCCCTTACCAAAAAAGTGGCAAATACAATCTTTTAGCCTTTTAGAATAAAGTGAGAAAGTTTCTGGGAGTTGATGGCTACAAAGGGGGCTGGCTTGCAGTAATTCTTTCTAGCAGCAGCTCTGAAGTAAAATTATATAAAGATGTAGGTAGTTTATGGAGCGAGAACAGGGATGCAAGTCTGGTGTTAATAGATATTCCTATTTGTTTAACTAATAAAGGCATTAGGCAATGCGATATTCTGGCAAGAAAAATGTTGGCCAAAAACCGTAAGCCAAGTATTTTTAACCCGCCCGCTAAAAAAGCGTATTATGCTGGTAGTTACAGGGAAGCCTGTGCGATAAATAAGGAAGTTACTGGAAAGAAAATAAGCAAGCAAACGTGGAATCTTATTCCCAAAATAAAAGAAGTTAATAAATTAATAAGCAAACATCCGGAGGCTGTTAAAATTTTAAAAGAGTCTCATCCTGAGGTATGTTTTATGGCCTTATCTACAAAAGGAATAAAATACAGCAAAAAAAATATATTAGGGATAAAGGAAAGGCTAAAAGTTCTAGAAAGCCTAGATGGTAGAGCCTTGGGAATCTTTGCTTATGCCAATGACAAATTTAGTAAAAAAGCTATTTTAGCTGATGATATTGTGGATTCAATGGTTTTAGCATTTACGGCAAAATTTGGGTATAAAAAACTCTCAAAAATCCCAAAAAAGCCCCATTATAATGAGCTAGGCCAAAAAGCAGAAATAGTTTATTTTTCCAAAAATGACTCAATCTGATTTTTAATGCTAGATATATTGGAGTCTAATTCTTTTATTTTCTTATAGTAGTTGTCCCTTTCCTTGCTTTCAGCCTTATCGGCTCTTTTAAGCAATTCTATAATTTTTCTGTCTATTTCTTCTGCCTGGCTGATAAGGTAAAGCAAATCTTCATATGATAATTCTTCTGCTTTTTCCATATTTAATTCTCCTTAGGACCGGCTATATTTTCCTATCAGCTCTACTTTTTCAATTATATGGCCTTCAATTTCTTCCTGAAGCTGTTCAACATCTGACGAGGGGTCCAGGTTTAATTCCGTATCCAGAGCATATAGCTTAAAGAAATACCGATGTGTTCCTGAGGGAGGACATGGACCCCCATAACCGGGTTTGCCAAAATCAGTAATTCCCTCAACTGCTTTTTCCAATTTTGCATGTTCTGATATTTTTTCAGTTTTAGGGTTGATATTCCAAATAGTCCAATGAACCCAGGTTTTGCCAGGTGCATCAGGGTCATCAGCGACCAACACCAAACTTTCTGCATTTTGGGGAACTCCACTAAATTCCAGTGGCGGGTTAACATTTTCACCGTCGCATGTATATTTGACGGGGATATTGCCATTGTTTTCGAATGCTGTACTTTTAATTTGCATGGTTCCTCCTTAATTTAAGATTTCAATGTCAGATTGGTTTTTAAAAAAGTCTTCCCAGGGATCTTCTTTTTGTCCCAATCTTTTAAAAATATTTTTAATATTATAGGTTTGTGATTCAAGGCTTTTATTTTTGAGTTCATCCCAGTCCAGGGGGGTAGCTACAGGAGCTCTAGGCATTATCCTCAATGAGTATGGGGATACACTGGTTTGTCCATATGAATTCCTAAGGTAATCCAAAAACAGCCTGCCTCCTCTCTTATCCTTATGTTGTTCGGTAGTTAATTCTTGAGGGTACTTTTCTGCTAATTTTGTTGCAATGTTTTTAGCTTTTTTTCTGACTTCACTGAATTTCTTTCCAGGCTTTATTGGAACTATAACATGGAGGCCTTTTGAACCTGTAGTCATAATATATGACTTAACCGATTTTTGGTCAAAATATTCTTTTAATTTAAAAGCTCCATATACTACTGAGCTAAAACCTTTACTTGAAGGAGGATCTAGGTCAAATATCAACTTATCAGGCTTTTCAAGGAACTGTGCTCTGGAAAGCCAGGTATGAAAGGTTAGTACTGCTTGTCCGGATAGGTATAGCAAAGTCTCTTTGTTGTTGCATAATACATGGATAATTTTTCCGCCTTCTCTTTTTTTTACTTCTACTCTGGCTATCCAATTTGGGAAATAGTCGGAAATTTTCTGCTGATAAAATTTTTCTCCATTCATCCCATCCGGGGCCCTGTGCATATTTAGTGGCCTATTTCTGGTATGGGGGATCATTGTACTAGAAATTTTAGAATAGTATTCTACTATATCCCGTTTGGTTACATTAATATCAGGATAAATAATTTTATGCAAATTTGAAATTATTATCTTTCTGTTATTTACCTTATAAGTTTTTTCACTCATTCTTCTTTTACAACTTTCCCTAGTTGTTTGTCATCCCGCAGGCCTTTATAGCGGGGGTGCCTTAATTTGCCATATCGGGTCCACTCAGTAAATCCAACTTCACATACCAGCTTAGGCATTACCCAATGGACTCCTTTATTTTTAATATTTTTAGTTTCTGGGAAAGGGGGTTTTATATCTCTAACTTTTCAAGCTTGGTTTTTAGAAATTTTAGAGTAGGATGGTCAAAGCCTGTACCAACTTCCCCTGCATATTTCAAATCCTTATCTTTGTAATAACCCAAAAGTAAGGCCCCAAACCCAGTTCTTGATCCCTTTGGGTCTGTATACCCTCCAATAACGAACTCCTGCTGCTTAACACATTTAAATTTTAACCATTTTTTTGTCCGGCTATGCACATAATTGCTGTTGCCGTCTTTGGCTATAATACCTTCCCAGCCTTTCTTGCAAGCTTACTTGTAGTATGGGATGCCATTTTCCCTCCTGTGGATTAAGTATCTTATAGGCTCTTTAAAATTAAATAAATCTTTTAGAATTTTTTTTCTAGAGGCCAAATCCAACTTGCTTAAATTAAATCCCTGACAGTGTACGATATCGAATATGTAATAAAAAATTCTTACCTTTGATTTTTTTGCTTCTCTTTCTGAAGAGACATGCATTCGGTCCTGCAATTTTTCAAAGCTTGATAATTTATTGGCAAATGCAACTATTTCACCGTCTATTACAAAGTTAAAGTCAATATCTTTAAAGTAATTTACTATTTCAGGGTACCTGAAGTTTATTTTTTTCTGGTTTCTAGACATTAATCTTACTTTCTTGTTTTTAACAAAAGTTAATGCTCTTTCACCATCTAGTTTTCTTTCATATATCCAATCCTTGTGGTTAAAATAATCACGGGTTAAAGTTGCCAGCATGGGACTAAAAAAATCAGGTTGGGATTCTTTGCTTATTTTACCGTATTTGTTTTTACCCAAAATATTTTTCAAGTAATTCATGCTATTTATTCCTTTCCCTTCTAATCTAGTGTAAAATCGATTAACCATTTTAACAAGAAGATAAAATTTTAGAATTTTTATTAGAGTGGATAACTTTAAATAATAAGGGAATAAAAAGGCTGCCTGTAATTGATGAAGAAATTCATATAGGTTGCTAAAGTTGCATGTAAATAGCCAATATGAATACAGGTTATTTGAAGCGGTTGAAAAGAAATGAGAGGGTGCTAGTTTAGACCATGAGCTTGGCCAGAGCCGTTGAAAGTAATGCTGGCAAAGATGGAAAATGGCAGAATATAGGTCAAGATTTTATAAATCTTTAATTTCTTTATTGCTAATAACTGACTTAGGTTGGGTTTCTATTGGGTTACGCCTGGCATCAGCATATTTGTCTTTCATTTTTATAAATAGCCAGCGGGGGTTTTTGTCACTTTTTTTACCTGTTCTGAGCAATACATAAGCTCCCTTTAGCTTTTTCCCATTGATAAAAATTTCTAATTTTCCTTTATCTAAGGCTTCTTCTAATGAAATATTGTCTTTAAGACTTTTATATGTCCCCTTATCCCACACAATTACCGTCCCAGCTCCATATTCTCCTTCTGGGATTGTTCCTTCAAAATCAGCATAGTCCAGGGGGTGATCTTCAGTGGGCAAGGCAAGCTTCTTTTGGGAAGGATCGGGGGAAGGACCTTTTGGTATAGCCCAGGATTTAAGCACACCATTTAATTCTAGGCGCAAGTCATAATGCAGATTGGACGCTTTATGTTTTTGTATTACATAAATAAGGCTTGCTTTCCTGTCTTTTTTTACTTTAGGTTCAGGCTCTTCAGTCTTTTTGAAGCTTCTTTTATCCTTATATTCTTCTAAGTTATTCATAAGCAGTAAATTTTACCTTTTTTATAAGTGTAGAATCCAATTATATTTTTGACAAGCAAATATATTTTAATAAAGGCCTTAAAATAAATGGAGCTCAGAATTAATAAAATTTGAATGCTTTTTTGTTCAGCTGGAAATTAAAATAATAAAAATAAATGCAAACAAGGGGAAAATATGGATCCTGTAAAAATATTAATAGATGAGCATAATTTAATATCAAGAATGAGGGATGTCTTAGAACAAGAACTCAACAGGATAGAAGAGCATTCAACTGTTGAGCTTAATATTTTAAACAAGGCTATAGATTTTGTAAAAACATATGCCGATAAATGCCACCATGGAAAGGAAGAAAGATATTTATTTAAGCAAATGAAAAAGAAAAACTTAAAAAAAGAAGACGCAGAAATGCTGAGGCAGCTTGAGAAAGAACATATTTATGAGAGAAACTTAGTTGCCAGGTTAGTTAATGCCGGAGAAGAATATTTCAGGGGTTTTACAGATGAAGTAGACAATGTTTATGAATGCCTAGAGATGCTGGTAAACTTTTTTCCTGTTCATATTGAACATGAAGAAGAAGATTTCTTTGTCAGAAGTATGGATTATTTTTCCGGTGAAGAAAAAGCAGATCTTGTAAAAAAATTTTATGAGCATGACAGAAGATTAATCCATAGCAAGTACAGGGATATCTTAGAAGAGCTTGAAGCGAAACAATAATTGCCTTAATTTTTGATTAATTGAAAAGCTAAGCTAAAAATATTGGTTTAATGTAAACCGGTTTACATAAACTGATATTATTTAAAAAATGAATGGAATTAAAATGCGAAAGATAATATTAATATTTTTAATTTTCTTTTTAACAATGCTTGCTTTGGCTGGTTGTAGGGGCTCAGCTTCACCCCAAGAAGAAGCAGTTGATATCTCAGAAATAGAAGCAAGGGATGTGGGTGAAGAGGTTGTCACAGATGGAATAAAATGGAAAGTAACTGAGGTTGAAAATCTTGGTAGTCAACTCCTAGCTCCAGACAATCTTTATGCATTAGAGGCTGAAGAAGGAAAATTTATTAATATTACATTTACGGTTTCAAACAATAGCGATGAGGAAAAACAAATATTTGATCTCAGGGTAATTGACGATAAGGGTAGGACATTTACAATATGCGTGGAGGCATATTCTGTGTTATCTCCTGGGGGCGCTGACGCTTGTACATTAGCCAGGGTCCTGCCTAATACTGAAAGAACCTTTAATACTACTTTTGATGTTGAAACTGATTCAGAGAAACTAGTTTTAGAGGTTACGGATTTGGACCTTCCACCAGAACAGAAAGAATATATCGATTTAGGTATATAACTGTTATTAATAAAAAGGAGTTTGCATGGCTGAGATAAATGAATTTATAAAAAGTGCAGGCTGGAAAAAGGAAAAACACGTTCCGGTAATAAGAATAGAAGGGGTCCCAAAGAAAGGATAGCTAATAAGGGCCAATGTTGGGGTGAGTAAGGAAGTAGCCCATCCAAATACTACCGAGCATCACATAAGCTGGATATACTTTTCCTTTTACCAAAGGGTGAAAATACCCTATACAATTAAGGGATTTGACTTTTGCTGCCCACGGAAGCCCAACTGAGGGTCCGGATACCAGTACAGTGTATGCCCACCACCAGGGTATGTTTGTGTTTAAGACTGGAAAATCGGGATGCCTCTTCATATTGTAATATTCATGGATTAGGGCAAGGCCCAATGGAGTTAGAATTAGGATAATCTGGTTTGCAGGCATAAAAAGAAGGCTATTTAATTATAATTCCTCCACCCAGTAAGGTATCTGAATGGTAAAATACTGCAGATTGCCCTGGGGTTACTGAGAGCTGGGGATGGTTAAATTCAATTATTCCTTCATTGCCGCAAGCTTTAATATATGCCTCTGCGGGTTCTGAATTATACCTTATTTTTACTACAGCCTTAAATTTTTTTGAAGGAGGAGTGCCCGCTATAAAATTCAACTGGCTAACTTTTACTATTTTTTGATACAGCTCTTCTTTTTCTGAAGCTATTATTACGTTTTTATCAGGGTGTATCTCCTTGACATATAATGGTTTGGTGTGGCTAACCCCCAGGCCCTTCCTTTGTCCAATAGTGTAGAAAGGATAACCCTTATGTGTCCCTATAACTTCACCCTTTGTATTTAAAATTTTTCCCTTGCCTATATTGTTTTCGTCTTTTATAAGTTCATGGTAATTTTTGCCTTTGATAAAACATACATCCTGGCTTTCAGGCCTATCTTTTAGGAAAGGAAATGCCTTTTTGCCAATTGTTTTTATATCTTTTTTATGGTAGGCTCCAAGCGGAAAAAATACATGTTTCAGCTGTGATTGGGTTAACCGCCACAGCATATAGCTCTGGTCTTTTGTGGAGTCAATTCCCTTTTTTAAAATATAGGATGAGTTATTTTTTTCTTTGCGGCAATAATGGCCACTGGCTATGAAACTTGCCCCCAGTAGCTTTGCTTTTTCTAGCAATAGCCCGAACTTAATTAGTTTGTTGCAGTCAACACAGGGATTAGGGGTCCTTCCTTTTAAATATTCAATGTAAAATTTATTTATAATTTCTTGCTTAAATTGGCTAACTAAGTTAATGGTAAAATGGGGAATACTTAATTTTGAGCACACCATTTTTGCATGGGATATATCCTTTAGGTTAGAACTATCTTCCAGGACTTTAAAGGTGAGGCCTATGGGATTGTAATCTGAGTCTTTTATTATTTTTGCAGTTACTGAACTGTCAATGCCGCCGCTCATGGAAACGGCAACCATATTTTTTTCTAAACTGTAGATGGGCTTTTCTATTTTTGACACATAATTGGAAATTAAATTATGTAAGGCAGTTAGAGGGGAGTATAGCAGGTACTCTTCTATTTTGGTAAATTTGCCAAAATATTTTTCGATATAATTTCTATCTATAGTAGCTGAAAAATAGATATCCCTTCCTTTTACTGCTGAAGCAAGGTAATCAGCTACGGCTATACAATTCGGGGAACCGTAAGCTATAAATTTTACCTCTTTGATTATCTGTTTGTTAAATTTTGCGCTTAGCTTTACAAGGTTTTGTTCTTTTGCCGAGCCTCCTAATCCTATAGCATCAGCATTGTTTATCTTTCCAGCATTTAAAGGGGAGGTGGAATGTTTGTTGATTTTTCCTTGAGAAATTCCCATTTTCCTTCCCTATATTTTAAATGTTATTATGTTATATTATAAGCAAAGTATATTATAATTTCTTTCATATTTAAAAGGATGGTAGAAATAAGGGTAGAAGGTATAAAAAATAAGGATTTTTATTACAATAACCTTTTTTATGACTATATTTTTAATTTCAACAAATTAAGTAGTCATTTTAACTATGATTACAGGAAAGTTGAAAGCTTTAAACAAAGGCTGGATATATTAGATAAGAATTACAATCATAATCTAAGGGAAAAACTTGCAGGAATTTTAAAAAACTATAATTCCAGATTTAACTGCAGTTTGAAAACTATTAAAAATATAGACAAGTTAGCCGATCCTGAATCAGCAGTGATAATTGGCGGCCAGCAGCCTATTATATATTCCGGCCCTTTATTTATAATATACAAGATATTGTCCGTAATTAAATTGTCTTCCTTTATTGAAAGAGAGTTAAAGATACCGGTGGTACCATGTTTTTGGAATGCTTCCGATGACAGTAATGCCAAAGAGGCCACCTCTATAAGCCTCTTGGATAAAGAGATTAATAGAATAAAATTACCCCAGAAGGGAAACAAGAGGCTTTCAGAACTGCATTACAGTAAGAAGGAAATACTGGATTTCAATGCAGGAATAGGAGCTTTTTTAAATGATACTGATTTTAAGGAAAGAATAACCGGTTTATTACAGGACCAGGTTGACATTATGGAAGACAAGGTAAGTTTATCCGGACTTTTTTCACATTTTATACTCCAATTATTTGCAGATTACGGTATTGTAGTAGTTGATCCGGCAATAAGGGAATTAAAAGAACTTTCGGTGAATATTATTAGGCATGATGTAAACAATTTCAACCATGTTGGCAAAACAATTAGGGATGCAGGAAGGCTATTAGAAAAGAAAGGTTATCACTCCCAGCTAGATGTAAAACCTGCTGATTTGAATATTTTTATAAGCCAGGAAGGTAAAAGGGGGAAAGTCCAGTATGATAAGAATTTTAAAATAGGGCAGAGGGAGTTTAATAAAGACTCACTCCTGGGTTTTCTGGGGGAAAACTTAGAAAAAATAAGCTTAAATGTAGTTATAAGGCCAATTTTTCAGGACAGTATATTGCCAGTCCTGGCTAGTATTTGTGGTCCTGGGGAGGTAAGCTATTTCGCCCAATTAAAAAAAGTATATTCAATTTATGGGGTAGATATGCCTATTGTTTATCCCAGGCTGTCAGCTACACTTATTGAAAAAAAAGTTAAAAAAGCATTAAGAAAGTTAGGTTTGAGTTATGGTGACATTAGCGGGGAAAAACAAGATATTTTAAAGGACCTTATAAAGGAAGAATTGAATAATAAAATTGAAATAGCAGTAAACAATTTAAAATCACAGATAATGGATAATATAGAAGATTGTGAAAAAGATTTATCTAAAAGCCAAATAGATTTCTCGTCTGCTTTTGACAGGATAAAGAGAAATTTAAAAAAAGAGGCAAAAGTACTGAAAGGTAAATTATATTCTGAACATAAAAAGGAAAACAGTTATATAAGAAATAGCATGGATAAGATTTACTTAAATATTTTCCCTAATAGCGGCATGCAGGAAAGGGAAATTAACATATTAAGTTATATAAATAAATATGATTTTAAATTAATTGAAAATATTTATTATAATTTAAAGGATTTTGATTTTGGCCATAAATTTATTGAAATAGGGTGATAGCATATGAAAATAGATGCATTGGCTTTTAGTGCTCATCCAGATGATGCAGATATGAGCTGTGGAGGATTATTATTAAAGCTAAAAGATATGGGTTATCATACTGGGATTATAGACCTTACCCGGGGCGAGCTTTCCACTAATGGAAACTTGAAAACCAGGGCTGGAGAAACCAGAAAGGCTTCAGATTTTTTAAAGTTGGATTTACGAGAAAATCTGAAGCTAGAGGATAGCAATATTACCAATGATGTGGAAAGCAGGATAAAAGTTATAAATATAATCAGGAAGTATAAGCCGCATTTGGCAATGGTGCCGTATTTCAAAGATAGGCACCCTGACCATGAAAATGCTTATAAATTACTGAAAGATAGTATTTTTATTGCTGGTCTTGAAAAGTTTAAAACTGGCTTTAAAAAACATAGGCCTAATATAGTAATACATTACATGCTGCATTACCAGTTTGAGCCCAGCTTTATTGTTGATATCTCTGATTATTTTAGCCAGAAAATGAAGGCAGTAAAAGTTTATAAATCACAGATATATAGTGAATTTGAAAAAAATGCTGAAACCCATATATCATCAAAATATTTTCTAGATGCCTTGCATAGCAGGGACAAGTGTTATGGCTTAAAAATTATGGTACAATATGGAGAACCTTACTATATTGAAAAAGCTATAAAAGTTGATAATCCGATAAAGTTTTTTAATTACGTCTATTTTTAAAAAAGCATGAAAATAGGAATAACTTGTTATCCTACTTATGGTGGAAGTGGGGCAGTGGCTACTGAGCTGGGCATTGAGTTAGCAAAGCTTGGTCATACTGTCCATTTTATAAGCTACGGTCTTCCATTCAGGTTAAATAAATTTTATAAAAATATTTTTTTCCATGAAGTAGAGATGCTGGAATACCCTTTGTTTAAGTATCCCCCTTATAGCCTTTCATTAAGTGCAAAAATGGCAGAGGTTATTGATGAAGAAGACCTTGATATTTTACATGTACATTATGCTATTCCTCATGCAACTTCAGCTTTCCTAGCTAAAAATATAGCTAGCAGGGAAATAAAAATCATTACAACACTTCATGGTACAGATATTACAATAGTGGGCAACCATGCCTCTTTTTATAATATTACAAAGTTTAGCATAGAAAAAAGTGATGGCATAACCTGTGTTTCAAATTACCTTAAAACAAAAACCAAAGGGATTTTTGGCATTGAAGCGGATATGAGAGTTATTTATAATTTTGTGGATACTTCAAGATATAAGGAGTACAAGAGTAAGAGAAGGCTTGGCTTTATTGACAGGGATGATAAAGTGCTAATCCATATATCAAATTTTAGGCCAGTAAAAAATATCGGCAACATAATTAAAATTTTTAAAAACGTACGGGATAATCTAAAATGCAAATTATTATTAGTAGGAGACGGCCCAGATTTGGGGAAGGCTAGGAATATAATGAATGAACTAAATTTAGGTAATGATATCTGGTTTTTGGGCAGGCAGGATAATATAATTCCCCTATTGAATATCAGTGATCTTTTCCTGCAGCCTTCTAAAAGTGAAAGTTTTGGCCTGGCTTCCCTGGAAGCCTTAAGCTGCTCAGTTCCCGTAATAGGAACTTCGGTTGGAGGTTTGAGGGAAGTTATTATTGATGGTGAATGTGGCTATACTTTTGACCCTGGAGATATAGAGGGTATGAGTAAGGCTTCTATTAATATTTTAAAGGATGATGCTTTGAGAAAGAAGATGTTAATTGCAGCAAGAAAGCGGGCAAAAGATTTTAGCAGCATGACAATAGTTCCCCAATATATAGACTATTATAAAGAGATTTTAACGAAGAAAAGTTAAAATATTTAAAATTATCCTGTTGTAATGGTTATTTCTAACCAGCTAGAGACTGGGATAATGCCTAAATTATATTTTTTTAAGGTTTAACCTTAAGGAACTTTTACTAAGCCGTTAGGTATCAAGGCTTTAACTTAAATGAAGAATACTAAAGGCAGCAAAGACTCTATTAGAATTAGAATAAAGGTTTAACCCAAAAATTGGAGCTTATCCTGTTCTTTAGAATTTATATATGGAAATAATGGTAAAGTCGGAACTTTTTAATGGTTTAGGGTAAAATCAAGGTGAGAGATAGATTTTTATGGTTTTTGAAATAATAATAATAGACATATATTGGACATAGTTATAAAATTTAATATAATAATTTTTTTAATAGATAAACAAATAAAAATAAATACAGGTGAATAAAAAATATTATATAAAATTATTTATATTTTTATTGACATTTAGAAATATAATTATAAAATTAAATTATAATAATTTAATAGGAGAAAAAAATGAGAAAATCATTAAAATTATTAATATTTTTCTTCATCCTTATGTTCTTCCTAAGTTTTTCTTTTCCCTTGTTTGCACAGCCCGAAGATGTAGAATATGAATTTGAGCCCAAGGATAAGGTAATCCTGACCCAGCCTTCTATTTGCTTTGTTACGACCATGTACTACGGTTATATTTATGACCCCAACTTTGAAGAATGGTCGCAGCAGTATTACTATGGGCCATTAGGGGGTACCGGTTTTTGTGTGAATCCTGACACTGGCCATATTGTAACTGCAGCCCATGTGGTAGAAGATGACTATGTAAATATAAAGTGGGCAATTTTAGACGCTTACATATTCGATACATATCCTGATGATTACTATAACCTCACTGATGCAGACTGGAACTGGATCTATGATAATTATAAAGTTGAAGGGGAGAGCACCCCTGAGCCAGACAGGGAAGTCTGGGTCCAGTTTAATACTGCTACTAGCGGGGTTCCGGACAATCCAGACAATACTTACAAGAGGGCTGAAGTTATTGATTTAAGTCCCTGGGATCAAAGGGATATTGCAATTTTAAAAATACAGCCTACTACAGGAAGGGCCCTTTCCAGTTCAATTATCGCGGATTCTTCCATGGTAGAAATACAGGATACCTTGACTATTATCGGATATCCCTGGAATGCAGATATTAGCTTGGAGAGCATAATGACACCCACTATAACTTCAGGCATAATCAGTGCCAGGAAAATGGTGGGAGGTACAGAAGTCCTTCAAGTTGACGGTACAGCTGCCCCAGGGAATAGTGGAGGTCCGGTGTTGAATGCTGAAGGGGAAGTAATCGGAATACTTACCATGGCTATTTCCGGTGAAAATATAAATTTCTTAAGGCCCAGCAATGACATAAAAGAGATGTTAAACAGAAATGGTGTTGAAAACAAGCTGGGAATGGTAGATGAGAATTTTGCTAAAGGCCTGGCCATGTATAGGCAGAAACATTACTCTGAGGCAATTAAATATTTTGACGCCGCCCTTAATTTAAGCCAGGGTCATTTGTTTGCCCAGGAATATAAAGCCAATGCCCAAGCAGCAATTGACAAAGGGGAGGATATGCCGATGGAGGAGGAAATAGCTCCCGAAACAGAAGGAAAAGCAGTTGTGGAGGCTGAGGAAGCCCCAGAGGAAGAAACTCCTGTAGCTGCTGAAGATGAAGAGGTTGCTGCTACCGAAGAGGGGGAAGAAGATGGTGGCGGATTGGCTTTAGGCTTGACCTTAATTATTTTGGCTATAGTTATTCCTATAATAATAATAATTGTGGTAGTGGTAATTATAGTATTAGTAGTAAGAAGGAAAAACGTAACTACATCAACTGAAAAAGAGCCTGCTAAAGAAGAGGTAAAAGAAGGCAGAAAATATTGCCCATCTTGTGGCAATGAAGTCAAAGAAAGCCAAAAATTCTGTCCTAATTGTGGTGAAAAGTTAGAATAAACTGCTAAAATTATCCGGGGCTGAATATAGGTTCAAGCCCCGGATAATTTAATTGTTTTAAAAATGCAATTGTGGTAATATAATCTTCTATAATTATTCTTTAATTATTTTACATTATGGACAGCAGAGGAAGAGCAAAAGAAAGTACAACTAAAAGGTTCCAATGGGCAACAAGTTTGCTGTCTTTAAGTCTGTCATTAATTGTAATTATTTCCCTAGTCTGCATTTTACTAGTCGGTATTCTATCCTAAGTTTTAGGATTACTGCTAGTAATAATTGTTATTTAATCCTATAACTTTATTTATATTTTTCTATGTTTGTGATTTATGAAATTTTTTAATAAATAAGGAGGAAAATTGCGAAGCGACGATATGAAAAAAGGAATTGAAAGGATTCCCCACAGGTCCTTGTTAAAGGCAATGGGTTTAAGTGATGAAGAGATATTCAGGCCTATTATAGGGATAGTAAATTCTGCAAATGAGTTAATACCGGGTCATATACATTTAAATAAAATTACAGAAGCAGTTAAAACAGGGGTCAGAGTTGCTGGTGGGACTCCTCAGGAATTTTCAACAATTGGAGTATGCGATGGAATTGCCATGAATCATAAGGGGATGAAATATTCCCTGGCCAGCCGTGAAATAATTGCTGACAGCATTGAAGCTACTGCCATGGCGCATCCTTTTGACGGTCTGGTTCTGGTTACCAATTGTGACAAAATAGTGCCCGGTATGCTTATGGCTGCATTAAGGCTTAATATTCCCTCTCTGATAATAAGTGGCGGGCCGATGTTGGCTGGCAAACTGGATGAAAATATTATTGACTTGGGCAACTGCTTTGAAGCTGCAGGAAAGTACAGGAAGGGCCAGTATAGTGATGAAGACCTGTATAACCTGGAAGAAGAAGCTTGCCCTACCTGCGGAAGTTGCTCCGGAATGTATACTGCTAATTCAATGAATTGCCTATCTGAAGCCATTGGTTTGGCTTTGCCGGGGAATGGAACAATCCTTGCTATTTTGTCAAAAAGGGTGAGATTGGCAAAAATGGCAGGAATAAAGGTTATGGAGCTTGTCCAAAAGAATATAAAGCCAAGGAATATTGTAAATGCAAGCTCGGTTAAAAATGCGCTGGCAGTTGATATGGCACTGGGGTGTTCTACCAATACTGTTTTGCATTTACCGGCTATTGCAAATGAAGCAAAAGTTGATTTTTCGTTAAAACTGGTTAATGAAATTAGCAAAAAAACGCCAAATCTTTGCAGATTAAGTCCGGCGGGAGAATACCATATTGAAGATTTATATCGAGCTGGCGGCATACAGGCAGTAATGAATGAGCTGCTCTGCAATAATTTGATAGATGGAGAACAGATTACAGTAACTGGCAAAAAAGTTAAGGAAAATGTAGGTGAAGCTCAAATTAAGGACAAAAATATTATTAAAACTGTTAAACAACCTTATTCAAAGGATGGAGGGATAGCAATACTCTGGGGTAACCTGGCACCAGAGGGATGTGTAGTGAAAAAATCTGCAGTTGACTCTTCAATGATGGAGCATAAAGGAAAGGCAAAAGTATTTGATAGTGAAGAAGAGGCTATGGGTGCCATCTTAGGTGGAAAGGTTGAAAGCGGAGATGTAGTTGTAATCCGTTATGAGGGACCAAAAGGAGGCCCTGGGATGAGGGAGATGCTGTCGCCTACCGCTTCAATTGCTGGCATAGGCTTGGGCAAGGAAGTAGCCTTAATTACAGACGGAAGGTTTTCCGGAGCTACTAAAGGGGCTTCCATAGGTCATATATCTCCTGAAGCCCAGGCAGGTGGCCCCTTGTGTATAGTAAAAAATGGAGACTTAATTGAAATTAATATAAATGATTGCAAGATTAACCTTCTTTTAGGCAGTGACGAAATTAAAAACAGGATGGACAAGTGGGTTCCGCCTGAACCAAAGATAAAAGAAGGATACCTGTTAAGGTATTCAAAGCTGGTGTCTTCTGCTTCTGAAGGTGCAGTATTGAAATAGAGATTTAGTTGAATTTTATAATTATAAATAATTGAAAATACAGTTAAAGATGGTATAATCATTCAAACTGTTATAAAGTTGTTACTAACTCAATTAGGGAGTTGATTATGAGTAAAATAACTGGCGCGCAGATGACCATAAATTGTTTAAAGGAAGAGGGTGTAGATGTAATCTTCGGTTACCCTGGTGGTAAGGTAATTCCGCTATACGATGCATTGTTTGACAGTGACATAAAGCATGTGCTGGTTAGGCACGAACAATGTGCAGCGCACGCGGCGGACAGTTATGCTAGGGCTACTGGAAAGGTGGGAGTGTGTGTTTCCACTTCTGGGCCTGGCGCAACCAATTTAGTTACAGGCATAGCAAATGCCCACATGGATTCTGTTCCCATAGTTGCTTTTACTGGCCAGGTAGCAACAGGGGAAATAGGTACTGACGCTTTCCAGGAGGCTGATATTACTGGGATTACTGCACCGATAACTAAGCATAATTATCTGGTAAAGAATATAAAAAACTTGCCTTCGATAATTAAGGAAGCTTTCTATATTGCTTCTACTGGAAGGCCTGGCCCTGTTGTTATTGATGTACCTGTTGACATATCTACTGCTTTGATAGAGGGGGATACAAAAGGTATTATCGAGTTGCCGGGATACAAGCCTACCCTGAGAGGGAACCAAAAACAGATAAAACAGGCAGTGGATAAAGTTTTTAACAGCAAAAAGCCGGTAATTTTTTCAGGTGGAGGAGTTATTTCTTCTAATGCCAGTGAAGAATTAATAGAATTTGCTAGCAAGGCAAGGATACCTGTTATTACCTCACTTATGGGGATAGGGTCTTTTCCCGAAAGTGATGACCTGGCACTCCATATGCCAGGAATGCATGGAACCAGGTATGCAAACATGGCTTTTACTGAAGCTGATTTAATTATAGCAGTGGGAGCCAGATTTGATGACAGGGTTACCGGAAAGATATCTGAATTTGCTCCTAATGCAGATATTATCCATATAGACATAGATCCTGCTGAAATTGGAAAGGTTTTAAAAACTATGATTCCTATTGTTGGCGATGCAAAAGTAGTATTAAAAGACCTGATGCAAAGGTATTTTAGTAAGGATACCAGCAAAAGTATTGCCAAGAAGGAAAAATGGGTTAATTATTTAATGGATTTAAAAAAGAATCATCCTTTAAAATATGACCAGGATTCATCTAACCTGAAGCCTGCATATATCGTTGAAAAGCTTTATGAGCTTACTAAAGGGGACGCCATAATTTGTACAGAAGTAGGGCAGAACCAAATGTGGGCAGCCCAATTTTATAAGTTTGCCAAGCCCAGAACTTTTATATCTTCGGGTGGACTAGGCACTATGGGTTTTGGACTTCCTGCCGCTATAGGAGCGAAGGCTGGCCGGCCTGATAAGCAGGTTATTGATATTGCAGGGGATGGGAGTATCCAAATGGTTTCACAGGAAATGGCTACAGCTGTCAGTAATAAGTTACCGGTAAAGATTATGTTGTTAAATAATGGCTACTTGGGAATGGTTAGGCAGTGGCAGGAATTATTTTTTAACCGGAGATATTCTCAGACTTGCATACAAGGTTGTGTAGATTTTGTAAAATTAATAGAAGCTTATGGTGGCGTTGGCATAAGGGTAAAAGAAAAAAAAGAAGTAGAGGGAGCCATTAAAAAAGCATTAGAAATAGATAATACGGTGCTTATAGATTTTTGGATTGAAAGTGAAGAAAATGTTTATCCAATGGTAGCGCCCGGTGCACCAATAAGTGAAATGTTAGATCATAAATAGGTGGTACACATGAATCATATAATATCAGTATTAGTAGAAAATAAGGCTGGGGTATTAGCCAAAATTTCAGGCTTATTCAGCAGGCGAGGTTTTAACATTGAAAGCTTGGCGGTTGGCCCTACTGAGGATGAGGAAATATCCAGGATAACTATTTTAGTTAACGCAGACAAGAAGGGAATTGAACAAGTTGTAAAGCAACTATATAAGCTAATAAATGTGATAAAAATACAGGAGTTGGACCCAGCTAATGTAGTAGAAAGGGAATTGGTTTTAATAAAGGTTGCTACTGATTCAAAAAGCAGAGCTGAAATATTGGAGATAGTAAATATTTTCAGGGCTAATATAGTTGATGTTGCTAAAAAATCACTGCTTATAGAGATTACCGGGACCAGCAGCAAGGTAGAGGCCATGAAAGAGCTGCTTGACCAATATATTATAGAGCTTACCCGTACAGGAAAGATAGCATGTAGCAGGGGAAGCAAAAGAGTTTAGTAAATTGTTAACCACTGTTTGTAAGGAGTTAAGGTGAAGAAGAAATATATAATGACACCAGGGCCAACGGCCATATCAGAAGACGTCCTACTGGAACATTCAAGGCCGTTAATGCACCACAGGTCCCCTGAATTTTCGGAAATATTTACAGAAGTAACAGGAAAACTGAAAAAATTAATGAAAACAAGCAATGATGTATTTGTTTTAACTTCTTCCGGGACGGGAGGAATGGAAGCAGCAGTTACTAATGCTTTCTCTAGGGGAGATAAAGTTCTGGTGGCTAACCTGGGCAAATTTGCAGAAAGGTTTGTTAAAATAGGCAAGGAATTTGATTTGGATGTCATCTCCCTTGATTATGAGTGGGGCCAAGCGGTAAACCCCAGTGACATTAAGGATATGCTGGACAAGAATGCCGGTATAAAAGGGGTGATGCTCCAATTTAGCGAAACTTCAACCGGTGTTTTAAATGATGTAGAAAAAATCGGGAATATAGTAAAAGATTATGGGGCAATAACAATAGTTGATGCTATTAGTGGCATTGGAGCATCGGACTTACAAACCGATAACTGGAATTTGGATATTGTTATAGGGGGTTCGCAGAAAGCATTAAGCGCCCCAACAGGGATTGCCTTTATAAGTGTTAGCAAAAAGGCATGGAAATTGATTGAAAAATCCAATCTCCCGAGATTTTATTTTGACCTTTTAGCTGCAAGGGAAGCTGCTTCAAGGAAGCCTCCCCAGACACCGTGGACTCCGGGTATATCCATAATAGTAGCAATGAATAAAGCTTTAGATATGCTTCTAGAAGAAGGACTGGAGAATTCCTATAAAAGGCATAAGGTATTGGCTAGAGCAACCCAGAAAGCGGTTGAGAAGATAGGGTTGAATTTGTTTGTAAAGGATGAAGCTATAAGAGGGGATTCTGTAACTTCAGTAGAGGTCCCTGAAGGTGTAGACGGGAAAAAGGTGACTAATATTATGAGGACCAAATACGGTGTCCAGATTGCTGGAGGACAGGGTAAGTTAAAAGGCAAAATCTTCAGGATCGCGCATTTAGGTTGGTGTGGCATCTTTGATACTATTGTTGCTATTTCAGCTTTGGAAATGGCCTTAAAAGACCTAGGTTATAGTTTTGAATTAGGTGCAGGTATTGCTGAAGCCCAAAGGGTATTTTATGAAAACAGTTATTTAGAATAAATTTTGTGAGGGAGAAAATATGGCCAAGAAAATAATAATTACAGATAAAGTTACAGAAGAAACAAAAGAAATACTTAAAAAGCATTTCACGGTTGATGAAAAGATAGGCTTGACTCCTAAGCAGTTAAAGGAAATTATTGGTAACTATAATGCTATTGTTATTAGAAGCGGCACCAAACTTACCGCAGACATTATCGAGAAAGCGGATAGAATGGAGATAATAGGAAGGGCTGGCATCGGAGTAGATAATGTTGACCTGGATGCTGCCACCAAAAAGGGAATCGTAGTGGTAAATGCGCCAGCAAGCAATGCGGTTACTGTGGCTGAGCATACCATTGGCCTTCTAATAGCCATAGCCAGAAAAATACCCAAGGCAGATTCTTCCTTGAAGAGCGGGAAATGGGAAAAGTCAAAATTTAAGGGAATAGAAATTGAAGGAAAAACCTTAGGCATAGTAGGTTTTGGTCAGATTGGGGGGCTGGTTGCTAAGAAAGTAATGGGGTTGGGAATGAATGTTATTGCCTTTGACCCTTTTGTTTCAGAAAGCAGGTTTAATCAGTTAGGGATAGAGAAGGCAAATAAGCTGGAAGATCTTTACCAGGGATCAGATTTTATAACTATACACTTGCCAAAGAATAAAGATACTTTGGGAATGTTTAATAAAAAAGAATTTTATAAAATGAAGAAGGGTACTATCATACTTAATGTTGCCAGGGGCGGAATTATGGTAGAAAAAGACCTGGCAGAAGCAATAGAAGAAGGCCAGATAGGCGGGGCGGCAATTGACGTTTATGAAAACGAGCCTTGCACTGATTCTCCAATATTTAAATTGGACGAAGTTGTTTGCACACCCCATCTGGGAGCTTCTACAAAAGAAGCCCAGAATAGGGCGGGAACCATAATTGCTGAGCAGGTAATAAGTTTTTTAAAAGGAGGGACTCCAGCCTTTCCGGTTAATGCCCCTTCAGTCAGGCCAGAGGTGATGGAAGCAATATCCCCCTATTTTGCTCTTTGTGACAATATAGGTACTTTGTTTGCAGGGTTGTTTGAGGGAAACCTTGAATCTATAAAAATAATTTTTAGGGGTAAAATAGCAGAGTATGATGTAAGTATCCTAAAATCCAGAATACTGGTTAAAATTTTACAGAAATACTCAAGGGAAGTGAACTTAATTAATGTAAACCTTGTAGCAAAAGAAAACGGCCTGGAGATAGAGGAAGTTAAAAGCGGACAACCTAGCAATTATGTGAATCTGGTTACTCTTGAAGGCATAGGAAGAGACAGCAAATTAACTATTTCAGGCACAATTACCGGGAAAAATAATAAGCCTAGGTTTATCGGAATTGATGAATTTGAGTTGGATATGGTGCCCTCAAAATATATGGCTTTCATAAGGTACAAAGATATCCCGGGGCAAATAGGAAAAATTGGAACTGCATTTGGGAAATTAAATGTAAATATTGCAGCAATGCATGTGGGAAGGAAAAAAATGAGCGGTGATGCTGTAATGGGTTTAAATTTGGATTCTGAGGTTACGCCGGATATGTTAGAAGATTTTAAAAAGATCTCAGGTTTTGAGAATATAAAAATAGTTAATTTATAGGATAGGGCTGGTAAGTTATGTCCAGAAAAATATATATATTTGATACAACCCTGCGGGATGGGGAGCAGGCTCCGGGCATACATTTAAATGTGAAAGAAAAATTGGAAATAGCCGAGCAGCTGGAGAAACTGAATGTAGATATTATTGAAGCAGGGTTTCCCATCTCTTCAGAAAGTGATTTTAAGGCTGTGCAAGAGATATCTAAGCAAATTAAAAGCAGGGGAGTGGCAGCTTTGGCAAGAGCTGTGCCCAAGGATATCGAAGCTGCAGGTACTGCCTTAAAAGGAGCTGCTCAGCCGGTTATACATGCTTTTATTTCTTCTTCTGATATACATCTTAAATACCAGTTTAAAAAAACCAGGGAAGAAGCGTTGGAGATGGCAAGAACTGCAGTAAAAAAGAGCAGGAATTATACAGATATAGTGGAATTTTCTGCCATGGATGCAACCAGGAGCGATTGGGATTTTTTATCCAAGCTGTTTGAAGTTGCTATCGAGAGTGGGGCAAAGATTTTAAATATTCCGGACACTGTAGGGTATTCTATCCCCAATGAATTTGCAAAACTGGTAGAGTACATAAAAAATAATGTGAAGGGCATAGAGGATACTATAATAAGCGTGCACTGCCATAATGATTTAGGACTGGCAGTGGCCAATTCTGTGGTTGCTGTTGAGAGGGGGGCTAGCCAGGTTGAATGTGCTGTAAATGGAATCGGTGAAAGGGCAGGAAATGCATCTTTAGAAGAAGTTGCCATGATTATAGATACACGGAAAAAAGACCTGGGAGTTTATACAGATATAAATACGAGGGAAATTATTAGGACCAGCAGCCTTGTAAGGTACCTTACGGGTTATGCAGTGGCCCCAAACAAGGCCATAGTCGGAAGGAATGCATTCAGGCATGAAGCTGGCATCCATCAGGATGGCATGCTAAAGGAGAGGACTACTTACGAGATTATAAAGCCGGAAGACATAGGTGTGAAATCTTCCAGGCTTATACTGGGAAAGCATTCAGGAAGACATGCTTTTATGAAGAGGTTGGAAGAGCTCGGCATAGAGCTAAAGGAAGATAATTTAGAAAAAGTTTTTACAAGATTTAAAAATCTGGCAGAAAAAAAAGGTTTTATTAATGACAAAGACCTTAAAGCTATAGCTGAGAATGAAATCAGAGAGGTGTCAGAATATTTTAAACTTGATTATTATCAGGTATTAAGCGGATCCAACATAAAAGCGACCTCTACTGTGGGGATAGTAGTAGAGGAAGAGCTGAAGCAGTCGGCTGCTTACGGTGACGGTCCTATAGATGCGTCTTTTAAGGCTATAGATTTAATAACCGAGCTTAATACTAAACTTGTGGATTATAATATTGAGGCAGTTTCTGAAGGAAAAGATGCCATAGGGTCTGTCCGTATTGTGGTGAGCTCGGATGGAACTGAAGTAATGGGGAGCGGAATATCTACAGATATTGTTGAAGCTAGCATTAAAGCCTATATAGATGCAATGAACAGAATAATGGAAAGTATGTAAAAGGAGAAAAAATTGCCAGTATCAAGACCACAAACAATGGCGCAAAAAATTATTTCAGCACATTGCGGTAAGGATTATGTCAATGAAGGGGAACTAGTAAATGCGAATGTGGATATAGTGCTTGGGAATGATATAACTATGCCCCTTGCAATATCAGAATTTAGAAAAATTGGGGTGGACAAGGTATTTGACCATAAAAGAATTGTAATAGTTCCTGACCATTTTACTCCTAATAAGGATATAAAATCTGCCGAGCAAAGCAAAATTGTAAGAAAATTTGCAGAGGATTTTGACATTGAAAATTATTTTGAAGTTGGCAGGATGGGTATAGAGCATGCCTTATTGCCAGAACAGGGCCTAGTAACTGCGGGAGACCTTATTGTAGGGGCTGATTCACATACCTGTACTTATGGCGCGCTAGGGGCAGCTGCAACTGGCGTGGGCAGCACTGATGTTGCAGTAGCCATGGCTACAGGCAAGTTATGGTTTATGGTTCCTTCCAGCTTAAAATTTATTTATAAAGGTAGGCTTAACCCCTGGGTTACAGGAAAAGATTTAATACTTTATACTATAGGCAAAATAGGAGTGGACGGCGCCCTTTACAAATCGATGGAATTTAGTGGTCCTATAGTCAGCCAGTTATCCATGGATTCAAGGTTTACTATGTCCAATATGGCGATAGAGGCTGGGGGAAAGTTTGGAATAATTGAATTTGACCAAAAAACAAAGCAGTATCTTAAAGGGAGAGCTAAAAGGCCTTCCAAAATATTTAGAAGCGATAAAGGGGCAGAGTATGAACATATATACGAGATTGACTGTGGAGATATTGAATTACAGGTTTCTATCCCCCATCTACCCTCCAATGCAAGAAGTGCAAAGAAACTGAAAGGAATAAAAATCGACCAGGTAGTAATAGGTTCATGTACCAACGGGAGACTGGAAGATTTAGAGATAGCTGCAAAAATTTTAAAAGGCAATAAGGTTTGCAAGCACTTAAGAGCGATAATTATTCCTGCTACACAAAATATTTACCTGGAGGCAATGGACAGGGGGATAATAAAAGATTTTATAGAAGCTGGGTGTGTAGTTAGCACCCCCACTTGCGGGCCTTGCCTTGGAGGGCATATGGGTATTTTGGCAAAAGGCGAGAAAGCTCTCTCTACAACCAATAGGAATTTTGTAGGCCGGATGGGCCATCCGGAAAGTGAAGTTTATTTGTGTGGTCCTGCAGTTGCTGCTGCATCAGCCATTATGGGAAAGATAACAGTTCCAGAGGAGGTAAGTAAATGAAGATAAAGGATAAGGCTTTAAAATATGGTGATAATGTAGATACTGATGTAATAATACCTGCAAGATATCTAAATACCAGCGACCCCGGGGAGTTGGCCATACATTGCTTTGAAGATCTGGACAGAGATTTTAAGAGAAAGCTGGAACAAAAAAAGATTATAGTGGCAGGCGAAAATTTTGGATGTGGTTCTTCCCGTGAACATGCCCCATTGTCCATAAAAGGAAGTGGTGTTAAGTTGATAATAGCTAAATCTTTTGCAAGAATCTTTTTTAGGAATGCTATAAATATTGGATTGCCGGTTATACAAAGTAGGGAAGCAGCAGAAAAAATTAAAGAAGGGGACCGGCTTGAAGTAGATTTAGATGCAGGAACGGTTCAAGATCTAGACCAG
The DNA here is from genome assembly GCA_964423265.1 of uncultured Actinomycetota bacterium. Taxonomy (GTDB): domain Bacteria; phylum Actinomycetota; class Humimicrobiia; order Humimicrobiales; family Humimicrobiaceae; genus M55B165. Next base: position 22,971 of record CAYREF010000008.1, on the reverse strand, counting down.
AATATTGATTTTAATGTTAAACCAGTCCCCGAGTTTATACAACAAATTATCAAGAATGGCGGCTATATAAATTTTATACGGAAAGAACTGAAAGCGGGGCAAGCTTAAGAAAAATGCTTTTAGAAAAGGTCTTATTATGAAAAAAAATAAAATATGTACATATGACACTACCTTAAGAGATGGGGCACAGAGTGCAGACATTTCATTCTCTGTAAGGGATAAATTAAGCATAATAGATAAACTGGACAGTATTGGTATTGACTATATTGAAGTGGGATTTCCTGCATCTAACCCCAAGGATGAGGAATTATTTTCCGAACTTAAGAATAGGAAATATTCGTATTCTAAAATAGTCTCCTTTGGAAGAACTAGATATAAAAATTCCAAAGCGGAAAATGATAATAACTTGAAATTACTTGTAGGGTCTGAAACAGATAGTGTTTGCATTTTTGGCAAGTCTTCTGCCCTACACGTGCAGAAAGTAATAGAAACCTCGCTGGACAATAATTTGGAGATGATTTTTGATTCAATACAGTACCTTAAGAAATATTTTGCAGAGGTAATTTTTGATGGTGAACACTTTTTTGATGGTTTTGTGAACAACAGGGATTATGCCTTAAAAACATTAAAGGCAGCAGAGGATGCGGGTGCTGATTTTATAGTACTATGTGATACTAATGGGGGTTTTCTTCCAGGGAATAGTTTAGCGGTTGTAAGAGATGTCAGCAAGATTATAAGTACGCCCCTGGGGGTACATTTTCATAATGATAGCGGCTGCGCCGTTGCAAATACGGTTTATTCAACCGGGGAAGTTCCCAAAGTTAAAATGGTGCAGGGAACTATTAATGGATATGGCGAAAGATGTGGCAATGCAGATTTGTGCCAGATTATACCTAATCTGGAAATAAAGCTTAGAAAGCAATGCTTAAAATCTGACAACCTTAAACATATTACCAGTCTTTCCAGGTTTGTAAGTGAGGTTGCCAACCAGATTGCTAATAGCCATAAGCCTTTTGTTGGCCAGAGCGCTTTTGCCCACAAAGGCGGTATGCATGTTAGCGGAGTAAGTAAAATTTCCAAAGCTTTTGAGCATATTGAGCCGGAACTGGTGGGAAATACCAGGCAGATTTTAATATCGGAGCTGTCCGGCAAAAAATCTATAATTTTGAAAGCAAAAGAATTTGGTATAAACCTAGAGGATGATCTGGAGATAGTTTCACGCATATTAAATAAGATACAAACTCTTGAACACGAAGGATACCAGTTTGAGGCTGCAGATGGGAGTTTCGAATTATTGGTTAAGAAAATAACTGGAGTTAAGAAAAAGTTTTTTAAGTTGGAAAGTTTCAGGGTTTTAAATGAAAGAAGATCTGATAAAGAAATGCTGTCTGAAGCTACTGTAAAGGTCTATATTGAGGGCAGCAGAATAATTGAAACTGCTGAAGGTAATGGCCCGGTAAATGCCCTTGATAAAGCTTTGAGAAAAGCCATAGGCAGCTGCTATCCTGATCTTGGAAAAATTGAATTGTCGGATTTTAAGGTTAGGGTGCTAAATGCTAAAAAAGGTACAGCTGCAGTGGTTAGGGTTTTGATAGAATCTACAGATGGTGAAAAAAGCTGGGGTACCATTGGAGTATCTAACAATATTATAGAAGCAAGCTGGAAGGCTTTAGAAGACAGCATAATCTATGGGCTCATGCATGTAGAAAATTCCCAAAAGAAACAGTCCTAGAAGTTTTTATTGTCTCAAAATATACACTATAGTATTTTTATTTTCTTTGATATATTTCCATAATCTTAGAAAAGGGGGATAAATGTTTTGGAGAAGTAAAGACATATTAGGAAGGCCGCAGAACTCAATTAAAAGGTCACTTTATAAGTCGATGGGTTTATCGGATGAAGATTTATCCAAACCTATTATTGCTGTCGCTAATTCATATAACAATATTTGTACTGGACATTTTGGATTAGGTGCAATTGCAGAAAAAGTGAAGGAAGGTATAAAGGGTGGAGGAGGAACTCCGGTTGAGTTTGGGACTATTGCAGCATGTGACGGTATAGCCGAAGCTTCTAAGGGGATGAGGTATATTCTTCCTACCAGAGAGATTATTGCAGCCAGCATAGAATTGATGGTGGAAGCCCACCATCTTGATGGAGTGGTTTTGTTAGGCTCTTGTGACAAAATTGTTCCAGGTATGCTCATGGCTGCAGCTAGGTTGAATATCCCTTCAATACTAGTAAATAGCGGACCTATGCTGCCAGGGGTTGTAGAAAAGTATAATCCTTACGGTGGTAATGAAATTGATGGCTCTGCCTTAGTGGCGTATGGGGAAAAATTAAAGGAAGGCAAGATAACGGAAAAGGAGTTTATAGAACTTGAAAATAACGCCCAGCCTACTCACGGGTCTTGCTCCATGCTGGGGACAGCTAATACCATGTGTTGCATAGCAGAGGCAATCGGTCTTTCCCTTCCGGGAAGCGCTATGATTCCTGCAGTTAATTCTAAAAGATTGCAGATTGCCCAAAAAAGCGGCGGACAAATAATGGAACTAGTAAGACAGGGCATAACTTCAAGAAAGATAATAAATGAGAAATCAATTACTAATGCAATAATATTAAATTCAGCGATTGGGGGGTCAACAAATTCTGTCCTGCATCTGTTGGCTATAGCCAGGGATGCAGGTATAGATTTAAGCTTGGATGAATTTTCTAGAATTAGCCAATCTGTTCCTTATATTGCTAAAATGATACCGCATGGAAAGCATAGTGTTATAGAGTTTTACAAAGACGGAGGTGTTCCTGCAGCTATGTCACAATTGAAAGATTTACTTAACTTAGATGTACTTACAGTTTCAGGGGAAAAATTATTAGAAAATATTAAAAATGCCAGCATTAATACTGGAAAGGTAATTACCTCGTCCGATAAGCCTTACAGGATTGGAGGAGGTATCAAGGCACTCAAAGGCAATATTGCTCCTGATGGTGCTATAACCAGGCCTGCAGCAATTAACCCTTCACAGATGTATTTTAAGGGTAAGGCAAGGGTTTTTAATAGCGAAGGTGATGCCAATAGAGCTATTGAGTCCCAGAAGATAAAAGCCGGGGATGTAGTGGTTATAAAATATGAAGGGCCTAAAGGTGGACCGGGAATGCCTGAAATGTGGAAAACTATGAAATTAATTGATGGAATAGGATTGGCAAGAGAAGTTGCCCTTATAACAGACGGGAGGTTTTCTGGCTCAAATAATGGATGTTTTGTCGGCCATATATCCCCTGAGGCAATAGAGGGAGGACCTTTTTCAGTAATTGAGGATGACGATGAAATAATTATAGACATAGAAAATGGAAAATTGGAAGTAAATTTAACTGGAGAACAAATAGCGAGCAGGTTAAAGGGCTGGAAAGCTCCAAAGCCTAAAATAACTGGGGGCTATCTGAGCTTCTACTCCAAAGTTGTCTCTTCTGCTTCGGAAGGAGCAGTATTAGGCAAGCGTTAAAGGTCTATTTAATTCCAATTTTGCATTGAAAATTTAATGGCTTTTTTATAAAATTGTTGAAGTTTATCATTATCTTTTTTCATTTAATAATGGGAGGTTGTTTTGCTGTTTATTAGAATTTTGCCTTTTATTGGATGTTTCGTCTCACTGGTCCTGGCTATTGTTTTTGCTTATTTAGTAAGTAAACAAAACAGGGGCAATAAGAGAATGAGGGAAATCTCAGATGCAATTTCTGCTGGGAGCAGGGCTTATCTCAATCAACAATTAAAGGTAATTGTTATCTTTTTTGTTGTTTTAGCGGCACTAATGGCTGTAATGGCAGGGTTTGGTTACCTTCCATTCGCAGCTATTCCTGCTTTTGCCACAGGTATGGGATTTAGTCTATTGATAGGGTATGTGGGGATGTGGATTTCCACCACTGCTAATTCAAGGGTAACCCATGCTGCAAAAGAAAAAGGCCTTGGGTCAGCAATGAATATAGGATTTACTGCAGCTTCATCTTCTGGGCTACTGCTTGCAACTGTGGCACTGTTTCATACGGCCTTCTGGTTTAATATGTTGTACTGGTGGTATGGCCGGACTGCAACAAGCCAGGTTGATATGTTAAACGAAGTAGTAACAGTTCTTATCACCTTCATAATTGGCGCAAGCTTTGCTGCGTTTTTTATGAGAACCGGAGGAGGTATATTTACAAAGGCTGCAGATATGGGTGCAGATTATGTTGGAAAGGTTGAATCAGGTCTAAAAGAGGATGATTACAGAAATCCTGCTACTATTGCTGATAATGTTGGAGATAACGTAGGTGATGTAGGAGGAATGAAAGCAGATGCTTTTGAATCCTGGATAGGTGCTATAATTGCTGCGGAGTTTCTGGCCTTTCTTGCCTTCAAGAATTTACCGCTTATACTGGAAAGCATTATTCTGCCCATGATTTTAGCTACTGCAGGAGTATTTGCCTCCATAATTGCGATTTTTATAATCAAATTTGTAGTAAGCAGGTATAAGGAAACTGCCACTGTAAATCTATTAACCAGTACCACAATATCTGGACTTTTGATAACTGCAGTAATTACCATTATAATTGCTTTCTTTGCAGTTAGGTTGATAATGGGGCCTGCTTATAACTTCCTTTTCTATACAACTATAGGAGGTCTTGCTGTCGGGTTTTTGATAGGCCTTTTTACTCTTTTCTATACCGATGCAAAATACAGGCCCACCAGGAGTATTGCAGAAAGTGCCAAGACTGGGCCGGCTACACTTGTTGTAAATGGGCTCTCATACGGAATGGAAAGCACAATACTTCCAGCCCTTACTATAATCGGCGTAATGCTTTTTAGCTTTTATGTGTCAGGAGGGGCAACAGACTACAAAATGGGTCTTTACGGGGTAGCAATCGCTGCTGTGGCTATGCTTTCAACTTCACCATTCGTAGTAGCTATTGATGTTTATGGGCCCATAGCAGATAATGCTGGAGGGATATCAGAGATGGCAGAACTTCCGCCGGAAGTAAGGCAGACGACAGATAAACTTGATGCTGTAGGTAATACCACTGCTGCTATCGGCAAGGGATTGCTTATTGGCAGCGCGGCTATAACTGCCCTAGTATTGGGCCAGGCTTACTTCTCAAAAATAGAGCTCTTTAACCTGACTGTCCTGCTCGATTTTATGAAAGACCCTAAAATACTGGCTGGCTTATTTGCAGGGATTATATTGCCGTTCCTTTTTACCTCGCTTTTGCTGGGAGCTGTAGGAAGGGCAGCAAATAAGGTTGTTATGGAAGCCAGAAAACAGATAAAGGTTATAATGTCCGGTAAAGGAAAGGGAGATCCCAAGGCTTTTATTACCATTGTAACCCGGGCAGCACAGAGGGGAATAGTTATACCTGGCATATTAATTTTTGTTATTCCTGTAGTGGTAGGGATATTACTGGGACCGGGAGCAGTAGTAGCCCTCATTATTGGTACATTACTTTCTGGTTTTGCACAGGCTATTTTTATGGCAAATGCCGGAGGCGCAATGGATAACGCCAAGAAAAAAATTGAAGAAGAAGGGAAAAGCGGTACTCCCGAACATTCAGCCTCTGTGGTTGGGGACACAGTTGGAGATCCCCTAAAAGATACTGCAGGACCTTCAATGAATATATTGATAAAGCTGATCAGTGTGGTAGCAATCGAAACTGCAGTATTAGTTATAGATTTGTCCGGAAAACTGTTTCACTTTTAATAGATATTTTTATATCAAACAAAGTGCATATATGTTATAAATTATATATGCGCTTTGTTAATTTTCTAAAGGTTAAATGAATAAAGAAATAAATAATATAATTAAAGGCCTGCTAGAGTCTTTTAGGCAGGGTAAAATAAGCCAGCAAAACGTGATATCCAGAATCAAGGATATTTATTTTGAAGACATAGGGTATGCAAAAGTTGACCACCACAGGTCCATGAGAAGGAATTTCCCGGAGGTTATTTTCGGACAGAACAAGACAGACCAGCAAATTATAGAAATTGCTAAAAAAATATTAAATTATTCAAAGCTTCTCCTTGTAACCAGGACGAATGAAAAAGTTTTTGGAAAACTTAAGGATTTTAACCTGAATATTGAATTTAACAAGGAAGCAAAGATTATTTATACACCACTGGAGGAAAGGGTAAAACTTAGAGAAGGGATTAGCGTGATTTGTGCTGGCACTGCTGATATTCCAATTGCCGAAGAAGCAGTCATTACTTCATATCTTATGGGTAATAATGTAAAGAAAATATATGATGTGGGGGTTTCAGGCATACACAGGCTGCTAAACTTTAAGGAGGAGCTGAAGAATTCTAACATTATAATTACAGTGGCAGGCATGGAAGGAGCCCTTCCCAGTGTAGTAAGTGCTATGGTTTCCTGCCCGGTTATAGGGGTTCCTACTAGTGTAGGCTATGGCTCAAGCCTGGGAGGTTTTTCTGCTCTTCTTACCATGTTAAATACTTGCAGCCCAGGCATTACAGTAGTAAATATTGATAATGGTTTTGGTGCTGGATATACTGCAGGTATTATTAATTTAAAAATCCATGGTGGGAATTAATTTTGTTAACCTTTGTCTGAAGTATCAACTTATATTATAATTAAAATCAAAGTCATCCCCGTATTTTAGAGAAAGAGGTACCTAAAATTGGATAGGGAAAGATTGGGACAAATCCTTTTAAAAAGAGACCTTATTACTAAAGAACAATTGAATAAAGCGCTTAAAGTACAGAAAACTACTGGCCAAAAACTTGGAAAGATTCTTATTAATGAGGGCTTTATAATCCCTGAGCAACTGGTAGAAGTATTGGCTTACCAAAGGGGTTTTGATTCTATTGATTTAATGAAAAACCATGAGAAAATAGATCCGAGTGCGGCTAGCCTAATCCCCAGGGATTTTGCGCAAAAGAGAAACATATTTCCCTTTAACCTTGAAGATAACAGCCTTTCTGTAGCTATGTTTGATCCCTTGGATATAAACCTGATTGATGAGATAAGGCTGATTACGGGATATAATGTAAAGCCCTTTATTGATACCCTGGATAATATATCTGCCGCTATAAGAAAGTACATGACTGATGATTACAGTCTTCAGGAAATAAAGGAAATAATAGATGACCAGGATTTTGTTATAACTGACAAGTTTGAAGATGAAGTTGTTGAAGAAAATCCTTTGGTTAAGCTGGCAAACAGGATTATTTTAAAAGCTGTCTCAATGGGGGCCAGTGATATACATATTGAACCCCAGGAAAAAAATTGCGCTATAAGATTCAGGATTGACGGCGTTATGCAAAAAATAAAGGATGTGCCTAAATCGGTGCAAAGGCTCCTGATATCAAGGTATAAAATTATGGGGGGCATGGATATAACCGAGAGTAGGCTTTCCCAGGACGGGAGAAGTTCTTTTAATTACCAGAATAATAATATAGATTTAAGGTTTGCTTCAATTCCTACTGTATATGGAGAAAATATTACCATCAGGCTTTTAAATGTTAGCACTAATTTATTTAATATAGAGAATTTGGGGATAAAGGAAGAAGATGAAAATATATACAAGAAAATGATTGGTCAGCCAAATGGCTCCATTGTTATAACTGGACCTACTGGATCAGGCAAGACTACCACTTTGTATGCTAGTCTTAACCATATATCCAGTCCGGATAAAAAAATATTTACTATTGAAGATCCTGTGGAGTACCGTTTTGATTCCATTATGCAGGTGCAGGTTAATTCTAAAGTGGGCATGGATTTTTCCAGGGGCTTAAGGGCAATGTTAAGGAGCGATCCTGATATAATTATGGTAGGGGAAATAAGGGATTTGGAGACTGCAAGGATTGTAATGCAGGCTTCAATTACCGGGCATTTAGTTCTGACTACATTGCATACCAATGATGCTCCCTCTACTCTAGCTAGGCTTATGCAAATGGGAGCTGAGTCCTATATGATATCATCGGCTATTAGCTGCATAGTGGCTCAAAGACTTATAAGGAAACTTTGCCCAGACTGTAAACAGGAAACAGATTTAAGCAAGTATACTTTAGAAGATGAAATAAAGCCTATCCTGGAAGGCAAAAAAATCTATAAGAGTGTGGGCTGCGACCAATGCAATAATTTAGGCTACAGCGGAAGAACAGGAATATTTTCTGTGCTCAGGGTTTCGAAAAAAATAAGGGAGATGCTTCTTCAGGAAAAAAGCGCCGCCGAGATTGGAGAAGTGGCCAAAAAGGAAGGGATGAAAACTCTGTTGGAGAGAGCAGCAGAAAAAGCTGCTGAAGGAATAACATCACTGGAAGAGATGTATAGGGTAGTGTATTAACCAATATGGCTGAAAAAAATTTTGTACACTTACATGTCCATAGCGAATTTTCCTTGCTGGATGGAGCAGTAAGAATAGATGACTTAATCAATAAAACTAAACAACTAAATATGCCTGCCGTGGCCCTAACTGACCATGGGGTAATGTATGGAGTTATAGATTTTTATGAAAAAGCCCAAAAAGCTGGAATTAAGCCTATTATTGGCTGTGAAGTTTACCAGGCGCCTGTAAGCAGGCTGGAAAAAAAGGCAAGTAACTCTAAAAAGGATGATTGGGGCCAGTTCCACCTTACCCTTCTGGCAAAGAACAGGCAGGGCTACAAAAATTTGATGCGCCTAGTTAGCCTAGGTTTCCTTGAGGGTTTTTATTACAAGCCCAGAATAGATACAGAACTTCTGAAGGAATATAATGGTGGTATTATAGCCTTGAGTGGCTGTATTTCAGGTAAGATTCCGAAACTTATCCAAAAAAACATGTTAAGGGAAGCTAGGATTGCCCTGGAAGAATATGTTAGTATTTTTGGAGAAGACAATTTTTACCTTGAAATACAAAATGCGGGTATTCCTGAGCAGGTAGAAGTTAATAAGGTGCTAGCTGACTTTTCACAGAGATATGGCGTACCTTTGGTTGCCACCAATGATGTACATTACTTAAATAAAGAGGATTCCAAGGCTCATGACGTGTTGCTGTGTATCCAGACTGGCTCAACCGTAAATGAAGAGGACAGGCTAAAATTTTCAACCAATGAATTCTATTTTAAAAACTATGGTGAGATGCTAGAAATTGTTAAGGATTATCCCCAAGCCCTTGACAATAGCCTGGAGATTGCGGAGAAGTGCAACCTGGATCTTGAATTTAATTTAAGCCTAATCCCCCCTTATAAAGTACCTGACCCCTACAATCCTGACAAGTATTTACGCAAGCTGTGTTTTGAAGGCGCAAAACAGCGCTATGGGGAAATTAATGAACAAGTTAAGCAGAGGCTGGGAAAGGAACTGGAAGTAATAGAAATGATGGGATTCTCTGAATACTTTTTAATTGTCTGGGATTTCGTTAAGTTTGCCAAGAAAAATAATATAAGGGTAGGCCCAGGGAGGGGATCAGCAGCCGGGAGCATAGTTTCCTATGTTTTAAATATTACCGATATTGAGCCTTTAAAGTATGGCCTGCTCTTTGAGAGGTTTTTAAATGAGGAAAGAAAAAGCATGCCCGATATTGATATAGATTTCTGTTATGAAAAAAGGAATGAAGTAATAAGGTATGTTGCCCAAAAATATGGGAAGAACAAGGTTGCCCAGTTAATTACATTTGGCACCATGGCTGCAAGGCAATCTATCAGGGATGCAGGGAGAGTGCTAGAGGTTCCATATGCTGAGGTGGATGCTATTGCCAAGTTAATACCAATGGAGTTAAATGTTACTATCAATAATTCTCTGAATCAGGTTAGCGAGCTAAAAGAAATATATGAAAATGATCAAAGAATGAGGGAAGTGATTGACACTGCAATGTCCCTAGAAGGAATTGCCCGTCAGGATTCAATTCATGCTGCTGGTGTAGTTATATCTTCAGATGACTTATATAATTACACCCCCATACAGAGGGAAGGGAATGAAGATATAGTTACCCAATACAAAATGGAGGATGTCCAGGAAATTGGCTTGCTTAAGATGGATTTTCTTGGGTTAAAGACCTTGTCTCTTATTGATAAAACTATATTCCTGATTAAGAAAACAAAGGGAATAGATATTGATATGAGCAATATTGACCTGGAAGATAAAAACACATTCAATATGCTAAGGGAAGGTGAGTGCCTAGGGGTTTTCCAGCTAGAAAGTTCTGGCATGAGGGAACTAGTAATTAATCTAAAGCCCAACCGGTTTGAAGATCTTATTGCCCTTTTGGCTTTGTACAGGCCAGGGCCTTTACAAAGCGGCATGGTAAGCGATTTTGTGGATGCTAAGCATAAGAGAAAAAAAATAACTTATCCTCATCCTAGTCTGGAGAATATACTTAAGAGCACTTATGGAATAATACTTTACCAGGAACAAGTAATGGCTATTGCTTCAGAACTTGCAGGATTTACTATGTCTGAAGCAGATATACTGAGAAGCGCAATTAGCAAAAAGAAAAGGAAATTGCTGGCAAAGCAAAAGACTAAATTTATAAAAGGCGCAAGGGAGAGGGGTATAGATGAAAAAACTGGCATAAATATATTTGAGCTTATCAATCATTTTGCAGAGTATGGCTTTAACAAGTCCCATAGTACCGCTTATGCCATGATTTCATACCAGACAGCTTACTTGAAGGCCAACTATCCGGTGGAGTTTATGGCAGCGCTGTTAAGCATCAGGATGGGGAGCCAGGAAAAAGTTGCCCAGTACATAAATGAGACTAGAAGACTGGGTATTGAAGTTTTACCTCCAGATATTAATGAGAGTTATGCTGATTTTACGGTAGTTGCAGATTCAATCAGGTTCGGCCTTTCAGCCATCAAGAATGTTGGGAGTAATGTTATTGAGGAGATAGAAAAAGAAAGGAAAGAAAATGGCAGATTTAGGGATTTTGTAGATTTTTGCAAAAGGGTAACTACCAGTGCTTTAAATAAAAAGACTATAGAAAGCTTGATTAAAAGCGGCACTTTTGATTCTTTCGGGCTTAGCCGAAAATTCCTACTGGAAAATTTTAATAAGATAATAGAGGAAACTAACAAGATTAGAAAAGACAGGGAAATTGGGCAGTTTTCCTTATTTGACACCAATGGCAACAAGCAGGAAGAGGTAATGCTTGGTGATGTTTTTGAAAAATCTACAGACTATGAAGAATTTCCACAAAAGAAATTGTTAAATTTTGAAAAAGAGATGCTGGGATTATATATTAGCGGACATCCCCTGTCAGAGTATGAAAATGCATTGAGACATGTATCTCCTGTCGGGGATTTAGCTTCGGCAAAAGATAAATCTGAGGTGGAAATAGGGGGGATAATATCTGCAATAAAACCAATTTTTACTAAAAATAATAAGCAAATGTATTTTGTAACCCTTGAGGACATTAGTGAAAGCATTGAAATTATAGTTTTCCCTATTGTTTTAGAGAAATTCAAGGAATTATTGTCAACAGACAATATTGTGAAAGTAAGGGGAAGGCTAGATAAAAAAGAAGATCAGCTTAAGATAATTGCAAAAGAGGTAGAAAAATTAGAAAAAATTAGCGGACAAAGAAATGTGGAAAAATTTGATGAAGTGGTATTTAAAGTAAGAAGAGAAGATTTTGACCGTAATTTTGTAGATGAATTCTATAAATTAATTAAACAAAACAAGGGTAATAGCAAGGTAGAGTTTAATATAATAAATAGTAATGGCCATAAAGTAGAAAAAACATTTAAATTACCCGACAATTACCAGGTGGCTGCAAATAAAAGTTTCTTGGGTCAGGTTAAAGAAAAATTTGGCAATAAAGTAAACTGGGCAATATAACCGAAGGGAGTAAGATGCATGATTTAAAGTTTGCTGTAATAGGGGCAGGGCATGGAGGGAAAGCCATAGCTGCCCATTTAGCCATAAAAGGTTTTAACGTAAATCTTTATAATAGGACGCTTGTAAGAATAAAGCCCATAATAAAGTTAAAAGGAATAGAGCTGCAAGGCGAAGTAAGTGGTTTTGGCAAGTTAAACCGGGTTTCAAACAAGATCGGGGATGTAGTAAGAGACGTAGACATTGTAATGGTAGTAGTGCCTGCGCATGCTCATGCATCTATTGCAGAAAGGTGTGCACCCTATCTGCAAGAGGGGCAGATAGTAGTCCTGAATCCTGGCAGAACCTGCGGAGCTTTAGAATTTTTGAAAGTGCTAAGGGAGAAAGGAAATAAAAAAGACATAATAGTGGCTGAGGCTCAAACCTTTATTTATGCAAGCAGAGGCATGGGTCCTGCTGAAGCAAAAATTTTCAGAATCAAGAGGGCTATACCGGTGGCTGCAATTCCTTCTAGCGGCACAAAAAAAGTTCTTAAATTATTAAATAAAGCTTTTAAAGAGTTTATACCAGGGAGCAGTGTGATTGAAACCTCTTTTAATAATATGGGAGCTGTTTTCCACCCAGCCATAACCATATTAAATGCTTCCAGGATCGAGTCTACATTAGGGAATTTCCAATTTTATATCGAAGGAGTAACCCAGTCTGTGGCTACAATACTGGAAGCGGTGGACAGTGAAAGAGTAAAAGTTGCCCACAAACTTGATTGTCCTAATGTGTATTCTGCTATCGACTGGCTATCTATGGCATATAATGTAGTGGAAGATAATTTATTTGATGCCATACATAGCAATCCTGGATATGTCGGGATAATGGCTCCAAGGACTACTAATGTACGGTATATTACTGAGGATGTTCCCATGAGCCTGGTGCCAATTTCAGAGTTTGCCAAGATTATTGGGATGGAAACGCCAATAATTAATTCCCTGATTAATATAGCTAATGAAATTTTTAAAAGGGATTTCAGGGAGACAGGCAGAAACCTAAAAAGCTTGGGTCTAGAGAATCTTAGTTTGCCAGAAATAAAGAGAAAACTCATAAAAGGAGAAGAAATTTTATGAATAGGATATTAGGTGCTTGCATTGGGAGCTGTGTTCATGTGGCCGGCATTCTCAATTTTTTAAATTTGGCCAATAAATATGATTACAGGACAAAATTTTTAGGTTCTGCATGCACTGTAGAAAAGATTAAAGAAGGGATAAAAGAATTTAACCCTGATATAGTAGCTGTCAGCTATAGGCTGTCACCAGAGAGTGCCATGCCTGTATTTAAAGAATTAAAAAAAGAAATATTCGAAAAACAAAAGGGTAAAATGAAGTTTATTCTGGGAACTACCAAACCTGTTGCTGAAGTGGTAAGCAGCCTTAATATGTTTGATGTAATATTTACAGGGGAGGAAGGCAAAGAAACAGTAACCGCATATCTTAAAAAAGGGGAAGCCAGGGTGTCTAAAAAGAAGCCTCCTCAGACTTTGGTGGAGAGGGTGGAATATAAGAAACCTTTTCCTGTATTGAGGCACCATTTCGGGAGGCCTACTATGGAAGAAACTGTAAAAGGTATCAAAGAGATTGCCTCAAGCGGAATAATAGATGTTGTTTCTATCGGTCCTGACCAGAACACGCAAGAATTCTTTTTTGAGCCTGAAAAAATGAATCCAGACCAAGATGGTGCAGGAGGGGTTCCAGTTAGGTCTGAAAGGGATTTTAAAAAATTATTTGAAGCTACAAGAATGGGCAACTATCCAATAATGAGATGCTATAGCGGGACTAATAATATTGTCAGGATGGCAAAAGTGCTTCTGAATAATATAAATAATGCATGGTGTGCTGTTCCACTTTGCTGGTATAATGAATTGGATAACAGGAGCCAAAGGAACCTGGCGGATGCTATTAGGGAAAACCAGGAGGCAATGAAATGGCATGCTCAAAGAGAGGTACCGGTTGAAGTAAACGAATCACATCATTGGAGCTTGAGATATTCTCCTGATTCAGTGGCGGTAGCAGCTGCCTATCTTGCTGCCTATAATGCAAAGAAAATGGGAGTGAGCAATTATGTAGCCCAGTATATGTTTAATACTCCTCCCGAAACTTCTTTTACCATGGATTTGGCCAAGATGTTGGCAAAAGTGGAATTGATTGAATCATTGCATGACTCCAAATTTACTTCACTTAGAGAGACCAGGACAGGCCTATATAGCTACCCTGCAAGTTATGATGAAGGAAAAGGGCAGCTTGCTTCTTCAACTCTGCTGCAGATGCAGCTTGATCCCCATATTGTCCATGTGGTGGCTTATTGTGAGCCTGACCATGCCGCAAAACCTCAGGATGTAATTGAATCTACCAAAATAGCTGTAAAGGCAATAAAAAATTATCTTAATGGTTGTCCGGATATGAAATTAGACCAGAAAGTCCAGGAAAGGAAAAAACAGTTGGTAAGGGATGCAAAACTTATACTGCAAAAGATTAAGGAATTAGACAGGGAAGACTCATTTGAGGATCCCCTGGCAGCTCCTGAAATAATTAGCAAGGCAATAAAGCTGGGCATACTTGATGCTCCCCACCTTCAGGGAGTGGAGGCTGCTAGCGGTAAAATCAGGACTATGTTTGTAAAGGGGGCAAACTTTACAATTGATGAAAAGGGTAAAGTCCTGGCAGAAAAAGAAAGGTTAAACCTGCTATAAGTTTTACTTTTTGGTAAAAATATAATATCATTCAAAACTTGGTAAAACAATATTTTTAAATTATGTTTGAAGCAAGAAATGATAATTTAGTGGTCAAGCTCCCTTATGGCTTTAGGGATATATTCCCTGTTGAATCACGGGAAAGGAAGATAATACAGGGATTAATAGGAAAGGAATTCAGACAGTGGGGGTATGGCGAGGTTAATACTCCAGTAGTTGAATTTACTAAAAATATTTCGGCAGGAGTGGGTGAAAAATGGTCAAACAAGTTAATAAATTTTCTGGATATAGATGGCAGCCTAGTTTCTTTGCGGACTGATATGACCATACCTATTGCCAGACTGGCAGGAATGAGGATAAAGAAAAGCCAGCTTCCTGCAAGGTTCTGTTATTTTGCTAACTCCTTTAGGCAATCAGCCTTGCAGGCAGGAGTAAAAAGGGTATATAGCCAGGCAGGGCTAGAATTTATAGGTTCGGACAGTTTTATGGCTGACGTGGAAGTACTTTCCATCCTGAACACGGTTTTAAAAAAATTAGGTTTTAAAGATTACAAGATCGGTCTAGGACATCTAAAATTAATAGAGGGTCTGTGTAAGTGGCTGAAGCTGGATGATAAACAAGCCAAATTTATAAAAGAGAATTTAGTTTTAAAAAATTTTGTTAATATAGAAAAATTATTAATTAGATTTGGTAAAAATAAAGCAGATAAATTCTTCCACCTCATAAAGCCCCATAGGAGCATATATGACGTGGAAGAGGCTATCTCTGGCATGAACATTGAAAATATCAATGAAGGCATCGAATATATTAAGAAAGTGTATGGAATCCTGGATAAACTCGGTTTTGGTGACAATATACTGATAGACTTCAGCATATTAAGGGAATTTGATTACTACACCGGGCTTTTGTTTGAAGTTTATTCTCCCCAGACTACAGATATGGTTGGAAGTGGTGGAAGATATGATGGACTGATAAAGAAGTTTGGACTGGATGTACCGGCTACTGGTTTTGCTTTGGATTTAGACTTGTTGCATAAGTCAATGGACAATTCTATTCTGGAACCATACAAGAAAGACATTAAAATACTTTTATGCAGCGCAGCGGTTAATAGAGTAAAATTTTTAGAGATTTCTAAAAGGTTTAGAGATAGGGATGTGGAGGTAGAGTTATTGTTTGACAAGAGAGAAAATGTAGATTCCATCGCCAGGGAAAAAAATTGTAAATTCGTTTGCGAATTAGATAAGGGGCTGGAAAGTATAGCAGTAAAGAATTTAGAAAGCGGGAAAAGAGAAATTAAGGAAATTGACCATTTTATAAATGAAATAGGCAGGAAAAATGAGCCTTAATATAGCCATACCTAAGGGGTACTTAAAAAAAGATTGTATTAGTTTTATAAAAAAAGCGGGCTATGACGTTAGCAATTTAGCCAGGGAAGACAGGAAGTTATTTGTTTACTCCCAAAAGGATGATATTAAGTATATAATTTCCAGGCCCATGGATGTTCCAGTTTATGTTGAATACGGGGCCTGCGATTTGGGATTTGTAGGAAAAGATGTTTTACTGGAAAAGGAAAGCAATGTATATGAATTACTTGATCTGAAAAGTGGGAAATGCCGCCTGATAATTGCAACTCGGAAAGATTGTACCCAAAAAGTTAGAAATCATTACCAGCATTTTGGTTCCATCAGGATTGCTACCAAGTATCCCAATATTACTAAAAAATATTTTGATAAAAAGGGTATGCAGGTGGAAATAATTAAATTGCATGGTTCTGTTGAGCTTGGCCCAATTTTAGGCATAGCAGAAGAAATTTTAGATATTACTGCTACCGGCCAGACCTTAAGGGAAAATGACTTAGTTGAAATGGAAAATGTTATGGTCTCTACTACCAGGCTAGTTGCCAATATGGTAAGCTATAGGACCAAGTATGACAGAATTGATAGTTTTGTTAATGGAATTAGTAAGGCAATAAAAGAGGAAGAAAGTGGAAAGAAAAACTAAAGTAAAAAGAAAAACAAAGGAAACTGATATCACCCTTTACCTTAACCTTGACGGTAATGGGAATGCTGATATAAGCACGGAAATTCCTTTTTTTGACCATGTTCTACAAAGCTTTGCCAAGCATGGACGGATTGATCTAAGCTTGAAGGCAGAAGGGGATATTGAAGTAGGGCCGCATCACTTAATAGAAGATGTGGGAATTTGCCTGGGCAAGGCAATCAAGGATTGCATTGCTGGCAAAGAAGGTATAAAAAGGTTTTCTTTTATTATCCTTCCTATGGATGATGCAGAAGTTTGCCTATCCATTGATTTAGGGGGAAGGCCTTATCTAAGGTTTAACGTTGACCTGGTATGTGAAGAACTGGAAGGCATGGAGACGCCGCTCCTGGAGGATTTTTTCAGGGCAGTGGTAAGCAATGGGGTTTTTAATTTGCATATCAGCAAGAATGTTGGCTTAAATTCCCACCATATAATAGAAGCCATTATGAAGGCTTTTGGCATAATTCTTTCTGATGCCAGCAGGGTTGTTAGCAAGGGTATTCCTTCAACCAAGGGAACAATTTAAACTTAAGCCAATGCCTACTCTAGAAAGATAATATGTATATTGCAATAATTAATTACAATATGGGCAATATTAGGAGTGTAGAGAATGCCTTCAAGATTATTGGGGCAGAGGTAAAAGTAACTTCTGATATTGATATTATAAATAAATCTTCAGCGCTTGTTTTGCCAGGGGTTGGGGCATTCAGGGATGCAATGGAAAATTTAGGAAGCCTGGGGCTCATAGATATTATTAGGGACAGTGTAGCTAGGAAGCCATTTCTTGGAATTTGCCTGGGATACCAATTGCTTTTTGAGGCGAGCACAGAAGATGGAAAACACGTAGGCTTAGGTTTGTTTAAAGGAACAGTTGAAAAAATTCCCCCCATAGTCAAGGTTCCACATATGGGCTGGAACCAGGTAAGGGTGATAAAGGAATACAGTAATATTTTTAAAGGAATTAAAGATAAGCAATATTTCTATTTTGTCCACTCATATTATGCTGTACCTTCTGATAAGGCTATTATAAGCAGTATTACCGATCATGGGATTGAAATAGCGGCTGGCATAGAACGTGGTTCTACTTTTGCTTTTCAGTTCCATCCTGAGAAAAGCAGCCAGCATGGACTGAAACTGCTTAAGAATTTCTGGAATATTACAAAGGGAGGCGGCCATGATTGTCATACCAGCAATTGATATAATAGGAGGAGCTTGTGTGCGGCTGTCTAAGGGGAAATTTGATAGCAAGAAAAAGTATTTTGAAGATCCTTTAGAGGTAGCTGGGAAATGGAAAAACCAGGGTGCGGAGTGGCTTCATATTATAGACTTGGATGGTGCAAAAACCGGGAAAACCAGGAATTTAAATATTGCTGCAAATATCAAGGGAAAACTGGACTTGAAAGTACAGTTTGGCGGTGGTATCCGGAATAAGGGAGCCCTGGGGAAAGTAATGGATAGCGGAATTGACAGAGCAATATTAGGAACCAGGGCAATAGAGGATTTTAGCTTCCTGCAGGATAGCTACAAAGTTTATGGTGACAGGATAATTCTAAGCCTGGATTTTAAAAGGGGCGGAAAGATATTAAAAGAAGGGTGGCAAAAGGATACTTCTTTGGGTATTTTTGGTTTTTCTAGGAAAATAAAGGGAATTGGTATAAGGGAAATTATAGTTACTGATGTTTCCAGGGATGGGATGCTGGGAGGAATAGATTGCAAATTTATAGAAAAAATTTTGAATAAAACAGGGCTTAAAATTATTGTAGCTGGCGGGGTTTCCAAAATTGGGGATATAAAAGCCCTAAAGAAGCTAGAGCCAGAAGGAGTGTCTGGCGCAATAATTGGCAAGGCGCTGTATGAAGGCAATATTAATTTAAGAGAGGCAATAAGGGCTGGTAAAAATGATAACTAAGAGAATTATACCCTGTTTGGATGTTAATAAAGGCAGAGTTGTAAAAGGGGTCAGTTTTGTTAACCTGCAGGATGCAGGAGATCCCGTAGAGCTGGCGGCTTTTTATGATAGGGAAGGAGCAGATGAAATAGTATTTTTGGATATAACTGCTTCCCATGAGAGAAGGAAGACTGTAATAGAACTTGCCAGTGAAACTGCAAAGAAGGTTTTTATCCCTTATACTATTGGAGGGGGCATACAAAAGGTTGAGCATATAAGGGAAATATTGCGGAAAGGGGCAGACAAGATATCTATTAACACTTCAGCCGTAAATGACCCTTCTATTATAAAAAGGTCTTCAAAAATTTTTGGAAGCCAATGCATTGTTGTAGCAATTGATGCCAAAAAAAAGGGGGAAAATAAATGGGAGGTATATACCCATGGGGGGCGAACCCCAACTGGCAGGGATGCAGTAAAGTGGGCTAAAACAGTGGAAGAATTGGGGGCAGGTGAAATACTTTTGACCAGCATGGATAAGGATGGCTCCAAGGATGGGTATGACCTGGAACTAACCAAGGCAATAACCGGGGAGTTAAATATTCCTGTAATTGCTTCTGGCGGGGCAGGGAACCTGGAACACCTTAGGGATGTGATAGAATATGCGGATGCAGATGCGGTATTAGTTGCTTCCATATTCCATTATGGGCAATATACCATAAGACAGGCTAAAAAATATTTAAAATCACGAGGAATAAATGTGAGGATTTAGTTATGGACAATAAGCTTATACCCACAATAGTACAAGATTACAGCACAGGTCAGGTTTTAATGCTGGCATATATGAATAAAGAATCTATAAACAAGAGCATTGAAACCGGAACTACCTGGTTCTGGAGCAGGACAAGAAAAAAATTATGGAATAAAGGTGAAACTTCTGGAAATGTCCAGAAGATAAAAGAGGTAAGGTATGATTGTGATGGAGACAGTTTACTGGTATTGGTTGAGCAGGTGGGAAATGCCTGCCATACTGGGAATAAGAGTTGCTTCTACAGAAAATTGGATAAGAAAGATATTGGAAAACTTGATATGGGCAAGGGCTCATATACTGATATTTTAGAAGAGCTGTACGGGGTTTTACAGCAAAGGATTAAAGATAAGGCGCCAGATTCTTACACTTACAGCCTTCATAAAAAAGGGCTGGATGAAATCATAAAAAAGGTTGGAGAAGAAAGCATAGAAGTTGTTTTATCGGCAAAACATCAAAAGAAAGAGGATTTAATTTATGAGGTGGGGGATCTTATCTATCATTTGTTATTATTTTTAGTTGAGAAGGAAATTAGCTTGAAAGAAATATACAAGGAACTTGAATCCAGGAGAAAGTAGGAGGTTATTTTGGGCAATAACAAAAAAAGACTAGCATTGCTTACCAGTGGCGGCGATGCTAGCGGCATGAATGCAGCTATTAGGGCAGTTACCCGGTATGCAATTTACAATAATTATGAAATCCTGGGATTTTACGAAGGCTATAAAGGCCTTATTAACAATAATTTTAATATTCTTAAATTGAACTCAGTTAGCGGAATAATAGATAGGGGAGGTACTGTTCTTTATTCTGCAAGGTCGGAAGAGTTTAAAACTGAGGAAGGGCAGAAAAAGGCGCTTGATAATCTGGAGAAAAATAATATAAGCCAACTAATTGTTGTCGGCGGCGATGGCACTTTCCGGGGTGCACAAGATCTGCATGACAAAGGGATACAGGTAATAGGGATACCGGCAACTATTGACAATGATATTGCTGGAACGGATTATAGTATAGGGTTTGATACAGCCTTAAATGTAATTATAGATATAATATCTAAAATAAGGGATACTGCTTCATCCCATGATAGATTATTTGTTATTGAAGTAATGGGGAGGCAGTCTGGCATGATTGCTGTAAATGCAGGGGCTGCATGTGCGGCAGATTATATATTAATTCCAGAAGAAAATTTTGATTTAGTAAAAATTGCCAATGAGATAAGGAACCATAGGGAAGGCAAAAGGCATACCTTGCTTATAGTGGCTGAAGGGGCGGGCAAAGCTAATGATATTGCTTCTTCTATTAAATTATTGGCTGGCCATGAAGTAAGGGTGTCCGTATTGGGGCATATCCAAAGAGGAGGATCGCCTTCGGCTTTGGACAGGATACTGGCTGCTAAATTTGCCAAAAAAGCAGTTGATGCATTGATGGATAACAAAAGTGGTTGCATGGTGGGTTACCAAGGGAAGGAAATAAAGATTGTGGATTTTAGCTATGTATTTAAACATAAAAGGAATGTTGACCAAGACCTTTATGATTTGGCTTTTGTTCTATCCCTGTAAATAATTATTATGGTGCCGAAGGTCGGGGTCGAACCGACACGAGCCTCGCGGCCCACTGGATTTTGAGTCCAGCGCGTCTGCCAATTCCGCCACTCCGGCCAGCTAAAATAATACAATTATTCTAAATTATTATCAACAGCCTAAATTCCATATATTTCTGAAGATTTGATATTTATGGTATAATATATTTGTAAAACAGGATATCCGGCAGTTTAGAAAAGTTTAATATTGCATACTTCCCTGAAAAAATCAGATTAACTTGTTTTTTTGAATAATGGAATCATGTTTTAAATAAGATTAAAAATAAAGAATTGGGTGATTAAAATAGGAAAAGAATTAAAGCTTAAAGAAATAAAAAATTTATTAAATAAAGGTAAAGCTGACGGCGAACTTGCTTCGAGGGAAATTAAAAATACACTTTCCGGCTTGGATTTAACTAAAAGTCAGATTAAAAATATCTTTAAAAAGATCCGTAAACTGGAAATAGAAATTGTAGGCAGTAAAGGTACAAAATCCAAGGGAAATAAAGCAGCTGATTCAATAAAATTTTCTAATGGTGATCCGGTAAGAATGTATTTAAAAGAGATTGGCAGAACGAGATTACTTTCAGCCGTGGAAGAGGTCCAGCTAGCAAAAAAAATTGAAGCTGGAGACCTAGAGGCAAAAAAAGCACTTATTAAGGCAAATTTAAGGCTAGTAGTAAGTGTAGCCAAAAAATATGCAGGAAGAGGAATGCATTTCCTTGACTTGATTCAGGAAGGTAACCTTGGTCTAATCAGGGCAGTGGAAAAATTTGATTATAGGAAAGGATACAAGTTTTCCACTTATGCAACCTGGTGGATAAGGCAGGGTATAACAAGGGCTATATCTGACCAGGCAAGGACCATAAGGGTGCCCGTGCATATGGTTGAGAACATCAATAAAATGATAAGGGTCCAGCGGAGGCTAGTCCAGGAGCTGGGCAGAGACCCTTCAGCTGAAGAAATTTCGGATGAGATGGAGTTCAGTCCGGAAA
Organism: uncultured Actinomycetota bacterium; assembly: GCA_964423265.1. Taxonomy (GTDB): domain Bacteria; phylum Actinomycetota; class Humimicrobiia; order Humimicrobiales; family Humimicrobiaceae; genus M55B165. The sequence continues at coordinate 1,138 of CAYREF010000008.1, read as the reverse complement.
AAATAAGGGAAATAATTAAAATAAGCCAGCAGCCAATATCTTTGGAAACTCCTATTGGTGATGAGGGCGATACTTACCTGGCTGATTTTATACAAGATTCAGAAGCTCAGGAACCCGCAGATGCGGCTTCTTTTACCATGCTACAGCAACATTTACAGCAGGTGTTGAAGACTTTAACTACCAGAGAAAGAAAGATATTAGAGCTTAGGTTTGGGTTGCATGACGGTAATCCTAGAACCCTGGAAGAAGTAGGCAGAGAATTCAATGTTACCAGGGAAAGAATAAGGCAAATAGAGTTTAAAACGCTTAATAAATTAAGAAAAGCCAGCAAGGGAAAAGCATTAAAAGATTATTTCTAAATTTTGGGTCTTTTTAAAAATATTGTTGATTTTTTAATTCTATCTTGGGTCATATAATATAGATATCGGTTTTTATCTGCCGTTATATGAGTAAAATTTTTACTATGCTCTCAAAAAACTCAAATACTTCAGATAATTCCTTAAATACTTTATAAACATTCCTATAATAGGATGCAATATTTATGGCATGTGATATATTATTTTAAACTTAAGCACATATGTCAACATTAATCCTTAAAAGAGCCTAAATTTTTTGCTTTTTATATATAAATTTGCTGTTTGTAAGTTTGTTATGCTGGGGAAGTATAATGCAGGCCTTGTTTAAAGGCCTGCATGTATAATACTTATTTTTTAGTATCTTTTGAAGTCTCCAGATGGTTTACTTTTTTTTGGCCTAGCTTCGTCCACTCTTAGAGTGCGGCCTGTAAATTCTGTTCCGTCTAAAGCTTCTTTTGCTTTTTCAGCTTCTGATGCCGATGACATTTCAACAAAGCCAAAACCTTTTTTTCCAATTACGATAACTTCATTTATGTCACCGTATTCAGAAAATAAGTCTTTTAGCTGGTCTTCGGTCGTTGAGTAGCTGAAATTTCCAACGTATAGTTTGCTACTGTTCATATTACCCTCCTTAAATATTATATTTCTCCTAGCTTGCTAATATTTCTTTGAGAGGTAACTGAAAGTAACAATCTTCGCCCTTAATCAAAATATCACAAAACAAAAGAGAAACATTAGTGTATTCTTAATAACCTGATATGTCAAATGTTTTCTTTTAAACA
>CAYREF010000007.1:0-55309 GCA_964423265.1 uncultured Actinomycetota bacterium | reverse complement strand
CATAACAGATGAACTCAAGGACCTAAATTTTAAGGATATAAATTTCAGGGTTAGCCACAATATTTTAGAAAGCAGGGATGGAATAAGATTAAATGGCAAGAAAGCAAAATTGACCAGGGAAGGCGTAGATAATATTGAATTCTTAATATCTTTAAATATTGGCGAGGAGGTCAAACCCCTTAAAAAAATTGCTTCGGGCGGTGAAGTTTCAAGGATTATGCTTGCGTTAAAGTCAATAATAGGGACAACAGATTTTATATCCACCATGATTTTTGATGAAATAGATACCGGAATTGGGGGCTCTACTTCAGTGATTGTGGGTGAGAAGTTATACAAAATTGGCAAAAGTCACCAGGTTATATGTATAACCCATTTAGCCCAGATAGCCAGTTTTGCGGACTCTCATTATTTTATTGAGAAATATGCAGAGGGGGGCAGGACAAAAATAAGGGTAAAAGAGCTTGGTGGAGAGAGCAGAGATTATGAAGTTGCCAGGATGCTAAGCGGTATGGGCAATAATGAGATTTCCTTAAAGCACGCAAAAGAATTAATCAAGAAATGCCAACAAAAGAAGGATGAATTAAAGTGAATACAAAATTTATATTTGTCACTGGTGGAGTGCTGTCATCTCTGGGGAAAGGAATATGCGCAGCATCTTTAGGCAAGCTGCTAAAATCCAGGGGTTATAGCGTAACTATTCAAAAGTTTGACCCTTATATCAATATAGACCCAGGTACCATGAACCCTATTCAGCATGGAGAAGTTTTTGTTACTGAAGATGGAGGCGAAACGGACCTTGATTTGGGACATTACGAGCGGTTTATTGATGAAGAGTTATCAAAATACAATAATTTTACTTCAGGCAAAATTTATAAAACGGTTATAGATAATGAAAGGAAGGGTAAATACCTTGGTTCTACTGTCCAGGTAATACCCCATATAACCGATGAAATTAAAAAAAGCGTGGTAAAAACCCTGGAGACAAAAAAAGTAGATATCGTTATAACTGAAATTGGAGGAACAGTAGGGGATATTGAGGGCTTACCTTTTTTAGAAGCAATAAGGCAGATTAAAAAAGATGTGGGCAGGGAAAATGTTTTATACATACACGCTACCTACGTACCGTACCTAAAAACCACTGAAGAGTTAAAGACAAAACCCACCCAGCATAGCGTAAAAGAGCTCAGGAGTATTGGAATTCAACCGGACATAATTATATGCAGGAGCGAGATAAAGCTTACCGATGACCTAAAGGCAAAAATAGGGCTGTTTTGCGACATTGAAAAAGAAGCAACTATAAATGCTGTAGATGTTAAGCATCTGTATGAAGTGCCCCTTATGCTACAGGAGGAAAAGCTTGATACCATAGTTATTTCTAAACTAGGCTTAAAGAGAAGGCCGTCTGATTTAAGAAGCTGGAAGAAAGTCATAAAATGCATACATAATTTTGATGGAGTGATAAGAATTGGAATGGTGGGCAAATATACCAATTTGAAGGATGCATATATAAGTATTGTGGAAGCTTTGAACCATGCAGGTTATTATTTTAAGAAAAATATAGAAATAAAATGGATTAATTCCGAAGGGCTGGAGAAATCCGGCGAATGCAGCAAAAATCTTGATAATGTAGGCGGAATTCTAGTTCCGGGGGGATTTGGCGTTAGGGGAACTGACGGGAAAATTAATGCAATCAGATGTGCAAGGGAAAGCAAGGTTCCATATCTGGGGATATGCCTGGGCATGCAATGTGCGGTAACTGAATTTGCCCGGAATGTTCTGGGCCTTAAGAATGCCAATAGTTCGGAATTTGATCCAAATACCAAAGATCCTGTAATTGACCTTATGGCTGAGCAAAAAAATATTGGTGAGAAGGGTGGGACTATGAGACTGGGAAAATACCCCTGCAGGCTAAAGAAAGGTTCCCTAGCTTATAAAGCTTATAAGAAAGATTTGGTATATGAGAGGCATAGGCATAGATATGAGCTTAACAATACATACAGGAAGCGGTTGGAGGAAGCAGGCATGCTTGTAACTGGAGTATATCCTGATAAAAATCTAGCTGAGATTATTGAAGTGAAAAATCATCCTTGGTTTTTAGCCGTGCAATTCCATCCTGAATTTAAGTCCAGGCCGGAACTGCCGCACCCCTTGTTTAGGGAATTTATTGCTGCTGCCATCAAATATTCTAAAAATAAATAATGGAGGACAAGATAAAGAAAGCATTAATTATAACCAATACTATTTGCCTATTATTTATTATTCTGCTGGCGCCACTGTCTTTCTTTCTTTTCAACTTGGAAAATTATATGGGGCTTTACCGGGAAAATGGAGTGGTGCAACATTTCGAAAGGGAAGAATTGATAAATATAACCGAAAACCTGATTGGTTTTTTTAATAATAACCAGGAGATAAAGGACATATACCCCCGGGGTGATACACCTTCCTTTACTGCTGCAGAAATCAGCCATTTAAAAGACGTAAGGAACTTAACCAATATATTGATGGCTGTATTTTATTCTTCTATAGTGTTTTTTATTTTGTTTTCGGTATTAATGGCAGGGGAAAGTCTAAAAGAGTTTTTAAGGAGGTTCAGCCTTCCTTTAATTTATTCATCTTCGATAGTTATATTGGTGTTGTTGTTATTGGTTGTATTGGGAAGTTTGGATTTCTGGTCTTTTTTTGAGGATTTCCACAAAGTGTTTTTTCCCCAAGGTAATTATATTTTTTCCCCTAGCTCTTTAATCATTACCCTGTTTCCAATAGGATTTTTTTACGGATACTTTTTTAAGTTAGCGGCAAGTTCAGGAATTTTATCAGTTATAGCATTGGCAGCAGGAATTTTATCATTTTATTATTCGAAAGGCATATATGGAAATAAATAAGGAAAGGCTATTAAAAACTTTTTTTGAGCTACTCAAAATCAAGAGCCCTTCAAAAGAAGAAAAGGAAATAGTAGATTACATAAAAGGGAAGCTTGAAGAAATTGGCCTGGTGGTAAAAATAGATGATGCCGGAAAACATTTTGGCAGCAATAGCGGCAATATAATTGCATTGTTTAAGAATAAAAATAAACGGGATTCCCAACCCATATTTTTAAATGCCCATGTTGACACTGTAAAGCTAAAGGGAGATGTGGTACCCGAAATTATAGATGGCAAGATAATAAATAAAAATAAGGACTGCATATTAGGGGGAGATGATAAGGTAGCTGTAGCGGCTATCTTAGAGGCTTTAAAGGTTATTAAGGATAAAAATATAAGCACCCCTGACATTTATGTTGTATTTACGATATCTGAAGAAATTGGAATATTTGGAGCCAAGCACATAAAGGCCGAGGATGTAAAAGCTCATGCAGGATTTACTTTTGATGCGGATGGTGATGTAGGTACAATCATAAATAAAGCTCCTTACCAAAACACTATTAAAATGGTTTTCAAGGGTAAGGCGGCCCATGCAGGAATTGAGCCAGAGGAGGGTATCAATTCAATTCAGATGGCATCAGATTATATTTCTGGACTGGAATTTGGAAGAATTGATTTTGAAACTACTACCAATGTGGGAACAATAAACGGCGGAGTGGCAAAAAATATTGTTCCTGAAAAAACTGAAATAGAAATGGAAATAAGAAGCAGGGATTTAGGCAAACTAAAAGATATTACTGGCAAAATGCTGGAAAGGGTAGATAAAATTAAGGATAAATTCGGTGGAGATATAAAATATAATTTATTAAGGGAGTATGATGGTTTTGAAATTTCAGAAAATCAGTGGCCGGTAAAGATTGCCCAAAAAGCAATAAGTTCTTTGGGAATAAAGCCTGTCCTTAAAGAAACTGGCGGAGGCAGTGATGTTAATATATTTAACTCTATACAGAAGCAAGCCATAAATTTGACAGCAGGAATGGAAAAAGTTCATACTGCAGATGAATATGTAAAAGTTGGTCAGGTAGAATTGCTTGCGAAACTAATTATACAAATTTGTAAATATAGCGGAGCTTAGGGGAAAGGTTTATGATGGATGAAGAGTTATTTGAAGAACAAATTGAATCAAGGGAAATTTTTAAGGGAAAAATTTTGGGACTTTATCTTGATAAAGTAAGGCTGCCCAATAATAATATTTCTACCAGGGAAAAAGTTGTCCACCCGGGCGCAGTGGGTATTGTCCCTGTAAACCGGCAGAGAGAGGTAATTTTGGTAAAACAATTCAGGTATCCTCCCAACAAGATTCTTTTAGAGATACCGGCAGGGAAATTGGATAAGGGTGAAGACCCAAAAAGATGTGCATCAAGAGAATTAAAGGAAGAGGTTGGGGCCGAGAGCGGTGATATAATAAAATTGGCATCCTTTTATACCACACCTGGATTCAGCAATGAATTGCTAGTATTGTTTTTGGCTGTTAATTTTCAAATCAAAGATAATAATTTGGATGAAGATGAATTTTTAAAAATAAAAAAATTTACATTAAGCCATGCTAATGAAATGATTAGAAGCGGGGAAATACAGGATGCAAAGACAATAATTGGGATTAAGCTGGCAAGAGATTATTTTAATGACAAATAATTTTGAGAAAACAAGAAAAAGTTTTTTGGATTATTTAAGGTTTGAGCGACTGCTATCCAAAAATACCATTGATTCTTATAGCAGAGATTTAGATAAGTATAGGAATTTTCTAAAAAATGAAGGACTAAACTATAAGAATATAAATAAAGAAAATATTGTAAAGTTTTTACAGAACCTTTATAAAACACAGAGCAGTAAGTCAGTTTCCAGGGTATTATCTTCTCTGAGAAATTACTATAAATTTTTAATTACAGAAGAAATAATAGACAAAAATCCATTTTTGCATGTAAGCAACCCTAAAACCCCAAGAAGGCTGGTAAATGTGTTAACCGTTGATGAGGTTAGTAAATTTTTAGAAAGCATTCCCACCTCTTCAAAATTAGAGAGGAGGGATAAGGCAATGTTTGAATTATTATACTCCTGTGGTCTCAGGGTTAGTGAAATCGTTAATTTAAAACAGGAAAATATTGATTTAAATGAGGGAATAATTTTTTTTGTGGGTAAGGGTGGCAGGGAAAGGATTTGCCCGGTTGGAGAAAAGGCGTTGACCTTCATGAAAAAATACATATTTGAAGTCAGACATAAAATTGAGAAGGCACGGTCTGAATATATTTTTCTCAATAAAAACGGAAAGAAGCTGAGCAGACAGGGTTTCTGGAAGATTATGAAAAAATATGCTAAAAAATTGGGGCTGGATAAACCATTATACCCACATATATTCAGGCATAGCTTTGCTACCCATATGCTGGAAAGGGGAGCGGATTTAAGGATTGTCCAGGAACTGTTGGGGCATAGCAATATTTCTACCACTGAAATATATACTACGGTAACTAAAAATCATTTAAGGGAAACCTATTTTAAATACCATCCACGGGAGTAAAGCAGATAGGGAGGAAAAGGTTATAAGGTTTATTTATAAATAGTTTGGGGAAAGCAATCTTTTCAAATCTGGGAGATTTTGGTATGGTATATGGTCATAGAAATAACGGTTATGTCAATATTAATAAATATTAAGGTATAAAGTGGATTATTTAGGGCAGGCAATTATAGATTTTTTAAAACAAATAATAACCTGGGGTCCAGGACTTTTTTTGGGAGTAATACTACATGAGTATTCCCATGGCTATATAGCTTACAGGCAGGGAGACCCTACAGCAAAAAGTATGGGAAGGCTAACCCTCAATCCTATGGCCCATATTGACTTATTTGGAACTATATTGCTTCCCTTACTGCTGATATTGGTGGGTTCAAATATAGTATTCGGCTATGCAAAACCCGTGCCTATAAACACAAATAATTTTACCGACTTCCGGAAAGGTATAAGGTATACATCTCTTTCGGGCATAGTGGCTAATTTGTTAATTGCATTTGGGATAGGGACTTTTTACGGATTATATTTTTTGTTAACTAGAAGTATAAACTCTGTAGCCCTGGATTTTATAAGTCAAATATTTATTTTTGCTATTTATATTAATATTTTTTTGGCTGTTTTTAACCTTATACCCATACCGCCTCTAGATGGTTCAAAAGTGTTGGCTTCATTCTTGCCTGATAATGTTATGTACAGGTATTTAAGCCTGGGAAGGTTTGGCTTTATTTTTATCTTTGTTATATTATTCATCGGAGGCAGGTTCTTGTGGCCTATTATTTCCCCCATAGTATCAGCTGTATACAGTGTTTGCCTGTGGTGGCGTTTTTTAATATGACAAGTTATTAGGGAGTGTAAATAAAATGGGAAAAAAGAAAATGTTAACCGGGTTCAGGCCTACCGGTAAACTCCATTTAGGCCATTTACATGGAAATATACAAAATATGATTGAACATCAGAAGGAATATGAAAATTATTTCTTTTTGGTCGACTGGCATGCATTATCTACTGAATACAAAGACCCTAAAAATATAAAATCAAATTTAATTGATTGTGTAATAGACCTGGTTGCATTAGGCATTGATCCCGATATAACCCATCTGTACAGGCAGTCAGATATTCCTGAAATTGCTGAACTTTACCTTTATTTTTCCATGATCACCCCGTTATCCTGGCTGGAAAGATGCCCCACCTATAAGGAACAGAAAAAGGAACTTAAGGCAAAGGACCTTTCAACCCTTGGATTTCTTTCTTATCCTGTACTGATGGCATCAGACATTTTAATAGTAAATGCTGATATAATTCCAGTTGGAGAAGACCAGCTTCCACATCTTGAAATAACAAGGGAAATAGCAAGGCGTTTTAACCATCTATATGGGGATTATTTTAAGGAACCACAGGAAATGCTTTCTCAGGCTACTAGGGTTCCGGGAACAGATGGAAGGAAAATGTCTAAAAGCTATGGAAATGCAATATTCTTATCAGATGATTTAGATACTATAACTGAAAAAGTAAGATCAACTATCACAGATCCGGAAAGGATAAAATTAAAGGATCCAGGCCATCCTGAAGTATGTAATATATTTACTTTTTACAAGATATATGAGAAAAAGAGGATAGGGGAAATAGAAAATAGGTGCAGGAATGCAGAGATTGGATGCACAAAATGCAAGGAAGAGTTGGCTGAAATAATTTTCAGCTCATTAAAGGGTTTTCAGGAAAAAAGAAAAGAGCTGGAAAAGGATTTATCTATTATTTATGGAATTTTAAGCAAAGGCAAAAAAGAAGTACAGGAAGTTGCGGCAAAAACCATTGCAGATGTAAGGAAAAAGATAGGGATTGACTAAACACAATAACAGCAGCACTAATTATTTAATAAAGCATGGTAGCTACAGCGGGCCTATTCAGCTTATACTTGAATTAGTGCAGTCAAAAAAAGTTGATATATATGCAATAAGCATTGATTCTATTATTGAAGGTTTTCTAGAATACATAAAGGACCGTAAGAATATATTAATAGAAACCCTGTCTAGTTTTTTATATACAGCTTCGGTCCTGCTGGAAATAAAATCAAGGTCTTTAATTCCTTCAAAAAAGCAAGACTCTGAAGATAATGGTGAGATTGATGAAGAGATATTAAGAAAAAGGGAGAAGGAATACAGGATATTTAAAAAAATATCTTTTTATTTTGAAAAGAAGCTGGAAATAGAAGATTTATATTATTTAAGGGAAGCTCCTATTGAAAAAAAATTTATTAACCTGTTTCCAAATTTCCTGGAAGGAATAAGTGCCGGGAAGTTAGCCAAGATCGCGGCAAATTTGTTAAAAAGTGATAAATTCCAATTAAACGTAGAAGAAATTTACAATCATAGGGATGCAAGGACCATTCATGAGGAAATGGGCCGCATAAAAAATATAATTAAGGACGAAAAGGAAGTAACCTTTAAACAACTATCCCTTAATTTTGACAAAGTAATTGATAAAATTATATGCTTTTTATCTATACTGGAATTGTATAAAAATGAAATAATAGATATATTACAATTTGAAAATTTTGGAAATATTATTATTAAAAAAAGATAATGGATTACAAAGCTGAAAAATTTAATATTGATTATTTCAAGAAGGATGATAATACCATAAAAGCAGCAATAGAAGGTATTTTATTTATTTCAGAAGAGCCGGTAAAGGTAAGAGATATTGCCCAGGCTATAGGGAAGCCACAGGGGAAAATAAAAGAAATATTAGAACAGCTTGAAAAAGAATATATAGATGGAAACAGGGGATTTATAATAAAGAAAGTTTCTGGTGGGTACAGGTTTTATTCCAATCCTTCTATTAGCGAGATACTTAAAAAATTTGTAAAGTCAAATGTAAGGGCGCATCTATCACAGGCAGCGCTGGAAACCCTGGCCATAACTGCTTATAAGCAGCCGGTTACCAGGACGCAGATTGCTGAGATTAGGGGAGTAAGGACAGATAGCGTGGTAGTTACTTTGGTGGATAAGGGGCTGCTAAGAGAAGCTGGAAAGTTAAAGGAGCCTGGGAATCCCATATTGTATAAAACTACTGATAAATTTTTAGAACTGCTGGGCTTAAATAAATTAGATGAATTGCCATTACTGGAAGATCTAGAAGAAAGTGAAGAAAACAAGGATTTCTAAATTTCTTGCAAACTGTGGTATAGGATCAAGGCGTAAATGCGAGGAAATTATAAAATCTGGAAAAGTTAAAGTAAACGGTAAAGTGGTAACGGACCTGGCTTTTAAGGTATCACAGGAAGATGAAGTAAAATACAAGGGTAAAATATTAGAGGTTGAAGATAAAATTGTTCTTGCCCTGAACAAGCCAGCCGGGTATTTGTCTACTGTAGAGGATGATTTTAACCGCAAGACTGTTTTAGATTTAATAGACATTAAATCTAGGCGGCTATATCCCGTTGGAAGGCTTGATTTCAATTCAAGAGGTCTCATAATAATTACCAATGACGGCCGGTTAACATACAGGATTACCCATCCAAAGTTTGAAATACCCAAAACATATGAAGTCACTTTAAACAGCCAACTAACAGATACGGAATTAAAGAAAATAAAAGCAGGCATAAAAGTAGGGGAAAGAAAAGTTAATGTTAAATCATTGCAAAGACTGGATAATGGAAATTCCGTAAAGATAGAAATAGTTGAAGGCAGAAAAAGGATACTCAGAAGATTGTTTAGTAAAATAGGATATGAAGTAGTTGATCTTAAAAGAGTAAAAATTGGAAATTACAGGCTTGAGGGGTTAAAGGAAGGCAACTACAAAGCTTTAGATAGTAATGACATTAAATGTTTATTGACGGAAAATTAAGTATTGATAAAATTTGGCTGAGTGAGTTCAATAACTTTTATATATCCTTTATAATTTTCCAGTTAAGAATTTTCTGCCCATCAAGTACCCCTAAGCCAGGTTTATGCTTGGTCCAAATGCTACACCCCAGACACCGGGGCCAGTATGGGCACTTATTATGGTGGTAATCTTGGTAACTAGCAGTTGATTTGTTTTGATGTTTTTGTCATTTTTGAATAAATCCATTAATTTATCTGCCGGTTGTTTATCCTGGCCATAGAATATACCAACATTCCATTCATGATTATAGTCCATTTTTAATCTAGATTGCTTAAAAAGTTCTAATATTGAATTGTTTTTATTCTTTACAAATTTTTTTAGGTATATCTTTCCCTTACTGTTAATCGAAACAACAGGTTTAAATATTATAGCTTTGCTTAAAAAATTTGCCAGGAAGGGGGTACGCCCACTCCTGAAAACATACTCAAAATTTTCAATGGCGGCAAAAAATGTATATTTCTTAATAAGAAAGTTTAGATAGCTGTCAAGCTGTTTGCCCCTCACTCCTTTTTTAAGCAATTTGGAAAATTCTACTACTAGCATGCCTAGGCTGACAGTGGTATTATTTGAGTCTATTATTTTCACCCTGCCTTCAGGAAAATAAGATTTGGCTATATTGGCAGAATTTATGGAACTGGAAAGTTTTGACCCCAGGCCAATATAATATATTTTATCCCATTTTTTATCTTTGAATATTTCTTCAAAAAATTTTATAAAATCCCCAACTGAAGGGCAGGAAGTGCGGACTTTTAAACCGGATTTGAGTGCACTAAATACCTTCTCTACAGTTATTTCTTTGCCTTCCTTGTAATTATGGCCTCCGAAGTTAATATACATGGGAATAATTCTAATACTGTACCTTTTCAGCAAATCTTTAGGTATATCGGAAGAACTGTCTGTAGCTATGGCTATATTATCCATATAACTGTAAACTTTTTAATTAATAGTAGCAGAGAATTATTGAAATAAGAATATTTTTTAAAATAATTTTTATATTTACCCCGTTTTAGGTAAAATTTAGGGAAAAGGAAAATAATGGATAAAAGAAAAACTATATACATTGGTTCAGACCATGCAGGTTTTGACCTAAAAAATGAAATATTTGAATATTTAAAAAAGGCAGGCTATAAAGTTAAGGATTTAGGAAATAAAGTTTATGAAAAAGGGGATGACTATCCGGACTTTGCATTTAAGGTGGCCAAGAAAGTTGCGGGAAAAGATACCATGGGAATACTGTTTTGCGGATCCGGAGTTGGGGTTTGCATTTCGGCCAATAAGGTTAGGGGGATACGGGCAGTAAATGCTTCAAATATAAAGTTGGCTGAAGTATCAAGAAAGCATAATGATTCTAATATTTTATGCCTGGGACAGGATTTTGTGGGTCCAGAGCTTTCTAAAGAGATAATTGATGTATGGCTAAACACACCATTTAGTGGTATAAACAGGCATAAGGGCAGAGTTGAAAAGATACAGATATTTGAGCGTGGAATTTCAGAATAGGAAATGTTTATGGGAGAAATAACTTTAATAGGCTTGGGAAAAATGGGCTCTAATATGGCTTTACGGTTGCTTGAGAAAGGTTACAGACTAAATGTATATGACCAGGATAAAAAATCTAACCGAAAATTCAGCCAGGCTGCCATTATCCTAAAAGGATTTAAGGATATAGAAAAAATAGAAAGGCCCAGGTTGGTTTGGGTGATGGTCCCTCACCAAGCGGCTTCCAGCGTAATTTTAGAGATATCAGAATATTTATCTGAAGGCGATATAGTAATAGACGGGGGAAATTCATTTTATAAAGATTCCATAAACCTATACCATGAGCTAAAAAAGAAGAGTATTAATTTTTTAGACGTGGGCGTAAGCGGAGGACCTGCCGGAGCTAGAAATGGAGCATGCCTAATGGTAGGGGGCAAGCTTGAAATATATGAAAGGTGTAAACCTTTATTTAAAGTTTTGGCCAAGGAAAATGGGTATAGGTATTTGGGGCGCAGCGGAAGCGGACACTTTGTAAAAATGATACACAATGCAGTTGAGTATGGGATGATGCAGGCAATAGCAGAAGGGTTTAGTCTAATTAAAAATTCAAGCTTTGATTTAGACTTAAAAGCAATAGCAGAACTTTTCAATAACGGAAGCGTTATTGAATCAAAACTTGTGGGATGGCTGAGTGAGGCATACCGCCAGTACGGGCAAAACCTGAAAGAGGTGACAGGGACTGTAGGTCATAGCGGGGAAGTAGAGTGGACAATAAATTATGCAGAAGAGGGAAAAGAATATATAAAGGTTATGCAAGAATCTTTAAATTTTAGGAAGAATTCAAAAAAGAAGCCAAGCTATATAGGCAAAGTGCTGTCGGCTTTGAGGAAACAGTTTGGTGGACATCAAGCAATAAAACAGGAGGGAAAATGAAAGATTTAAAACAATTGGAAGAAATTTCAAAATTAGTCAGATATTATATTATTACCTCTACTACCAAGGCAGGGTCAGGACATCCCACATCATCCTTGTCTGCAGTTGAACTGATGGTAGCATTGATGTTTGGAAGGGTTTTTAAGTATAGAATAGGAAACCCTAATTTTTGCAATAATGACCGCTTAATATTCTCCAAGGGCCATGCTTCACCCTTGCTTTATGCATTATGGGCTGTAGCAGGCAAGATAACAGAAAAAGAACTTATGAATTTAAGAAATTTTGGCAGCACTCTAGAGGGCCACCCTACAAAAAGGTTTGAACATGCAGAGGCAGCAACCGGATCATTGGGTCAAGGTCTTTCTATAGGAATGGGCATGGCTTTAAATGCAAAGTATTTAGATATGCTTCCGTACAGGACATATGTCCTATTAGGTGATAGCGAAATGGCAGAAGGATCAGCCTGGGAAGCCATACAGCTGTCCAATCATTATAAGCTTCATAATTTAATTGGGATAATTGATGTTAATGGCTTGGGCCAAACCGGATGGACCATGTACCGGAAGGATATTCGCCAGTATTGCAAAAGAATTTCTTCTTTTGGTTGGGAGGCAATAGAGGTGGATGGCCATAATCTGGAAGAAATATTGCAGGCATACCAGACAGCCTTAAATTCTAAAGAAAAACCTGTGATGATAATAGCTAAAACAGTTAAAGGCAAAGGGGTAAGGTATCTAGAGGATAAACAGGGTTTCCATGGAAAACCCATTCCAGAAGATAAACTTGATAATGCTTTAAAGGATATAGGAGAGGTAAATAAGGGCCTTAAGGGAGAGATATTGGAGCCAGAAAATTTGAAGCCACATATAAGCATGGAAATGGAAGCAAAAAAAATAACATTACCCAAGGGAAAATATGCCACCAGAAAAGCTTATGGAAATGGATTGGTAGAAGCATTCAGCAGGTTTCCTGAAATTGTTGCCCTAGATGGGGAGGTAAGTAATTCTACATATTCAGAAATTTTCAAGGAAAATTACCCCAATAATTTTTTTGAAATGTACATTGCTGAACAAAATATGGTGGGAGCGGCATTAGGCTTAACCCTTAGGGGAAAAATACCCTTTGTCTCATCGTTTGCTGCATTTCTTACCAGGGCATTTGACCAGGCAAGAATGAGCCAGTATTCGGATACGAATATAAAATTTGTGGGATCTCATGCTGGAGTATCTATAGGAGCAGACGGGCCTTCCCAGATGGGCCTTGAAGATATTGCTATGTTTAGAACCCTTATAGGTGGGGTTGTGCTATATCCCTCAGATGCAATTTCTACCATAAAGCTAATAAAAAAGGTGGCCAGCTATAAAGGAAATGTATATATAAGGACTACACGGATGGATCTGCCAATTATTTATAATTTTACTGATGATTTTGAAATCGGTGGAAGTAAAACTCTAAAACATAGCTCTAAGGACAAGGTAACGGTTTGCGCTGCGGGGATAACTCTGCACGAGGCTTTAAAAGCTTATGAGAAACTGAAGGAAGAAAATGTATACCTGAGGGTTATAGATTTGTATAGCATAAAGCCTGTGGATTATGTCACATTACTTAAGGCTAAAAGGGAAACTCAGGCTATAATAACGGTGGAAGACCATTACGCGGAAGGAGGATTGGGTGAAACTGTTTGTAATGCTCTTAGCCAAGAGGGCATCCCTATTTATCTAATGGCGGTTGGAAAAACTCCCAGAAGCGGCGAGCCGGAAGAACTTTTAGAATACGAAAATATATCTTCGGAAGCAATTGTGAAAAAGGTTAGGGAAATAATTGAAGGAGGTTAATTTATGAGACTGTTTATAGACACTGGAATACTGGAAGAGATAAAGGAAATAAACTCTTATGGAATTTTAGATGGAGTTACCTTAAATCCCAGCCTGATAAAAAAGGCTGTAGACAATTTAAAGGACAAAGGCAAAAAGGTTAATATGGAAAGCTATATTAAGGAAATTTTAAAAACGGTTTCCGGGTGCCCGGTTAGCCTGGAGGTTATCGGAACCTCATATGAGGAAATGGTAAAGGAAGGAAAAAAGATTTTTGACAAGTTTAATCCGGTAGCGGAAAACGTTTATATTAAAGTTCCAGTAAATCCTTCTTTTAAAAAGAAAGGGGGAAATTCATTTGATGGAATAAGAGCCATAAAAAAATTATCCTCAGAGAGAATACCTATAAATTGCACATTGGTATTTACCCCTGAACAGGCATTGCTGGCATCAAAAGCTGGTGCAGCATTTGTGAGCCCTTTTGCGGGGCGTGTGGATGATTACATAAGGCAAATGAGCGATATTGAATTCAACAAAGGGGATTATTTTCCTGAGTACGGGTTAAAAAAAGGCAGCCAAACATTAGATGATAACGGTATATTGTCTGGCATTGATCTGGTAGGCCAAATTACAGAAATATTTAGATATTATGGTTTGGAAACTGAAGTGCTTGCAGCCAGCATAAGGAACCCCAGGCAGGTAAGGGAGGCAGCCCTAGCGGGGGCTGATATTGCTACAGTGCCCTATAAAGTAATAAAAAGCCTTTTATACCATCATAAAACGGTTGAAGGAATTAAAAATTTTACTGATGATGTTGTAGAAGAATATGAAAATTTATTAAGAAGTAACTAGCTTGATATGTTTTGCACTAATTGTGGTACTGAGGTTTCTAAATTAGATAATTATTGCCAGCATTGCGGAGAACTTGTGCATGGATATAGTAGGATTGTCAAAAGATGGAATACCAGTCAAAGCCCTAATCCTCCTGGCCAATTTGATTCTGTTGAGAATTTAAAGCAAAAACTACTAGAAGAGTATTGCGGAAAAGATTTTAAAGAAATAATTAAAGGAAAGGAAGTAAAAAATAGCCAGGGAAATTGCTTTATAATAGAAGATAAAAAGGCTATTAGTTTAAAAAAAATCGATGCAGGCAGTGCTAAAAGTAAAATTGCTTCAGATTTAAAGTTAATTTATGGCATAGGCAAGATTACTGAAACCAAGCTAAAAAAGGAAGGCTACTCCAATATTTACCAGTTAAAAGCCCATCCCAGATTCGGAAAAGACGCAGCTGAATTGGCAAAATTGCTTGACAGCCTGAGCGGGGATAAGTTAGCAAGCTGGATTTGCAGGTGGGTACCAAAGTCTCATCCCTTGGTTTTTTGCTGCTCTGCCTTTAGCAATATCCAGGATTATATTATTTTAGATATTGAAACCTTGGGATTATATAATAAGCCTATAATACTTATAGGAATGGGCAAAATAGAGAATGGTTATATACATACCAGGCAGTATTTAATAAGAGATTTGGAAGAAGAAGCTGCTATCTTGAGCCATTTCATAACAAATATTAAAAAAAACAATGCTTTTATTACTTTTAACGGCCTTATGTTTGATATACCCTTTCTCCAGGAACGCCTCTATTTTTATGGCATACCTTTTAATTTGAGCAGGCTGAATTACGATATTCTGCATTTCTCCAGGAGGATGTGGAAACAAAAATTTGAAAACTATAAGCTGGGAGCTCTGGAGAATTTGCTATTAGGAGTAAACAGGAAGATGGATTTACCAAGCACATATGTTCCTGATTTTTACAGGTCTTATTTATCCACTAAAAACATCGGTCCGCTTATCCCCATAATTGAGCATAACAAGCAAGATATTATTTCATTAGCCAATCTTTTTGCTAAAATAAGCGAAGAATGGGAAACATTATAGAGATAATAAAAATATTAAAAGAAAGTTCCAGGTTTAGCTCCAGGATTGAGCATATTGAAACCATTGAAAAAAAACAAGGCGCCTATGGTAATTTAGGTGGCATTTCAGAAGGAATAAGAAAATATTTAAACCAAAAAAATATTAGACTATATAAGCACCAGACCCAGTGCATTAAAAAAATAAGGGAAGGCAGGAATGTAATCATAACCACTCCCACGGCATCAGGCAAAACCCTTGCTTTTAACCTGCCTGTATTTGAAGCCTTAGGGCTAAATAATAATTATACTGCTCTTTACCTTTATCCTACTAAGGCATTAGCTAATGATCAACTTAAGAAAATAAGGGAAGTAGAAAATATAACTAAAATCAAGGTTAATGCTGATATTTATGATGGAGATACTCCTAGCTCCAGGAGGCCAAGGATAAGAAATAATTCAAGAATCATAGTAAGCAATCCCTATGAAATACACCATATTCTATCATGGCATTTTAAGTGGAATAACTTTTTTGGCAACTTAAAGTTTATAGTAATAGATGAAGCCCACCATTACAGAGGAGTATTCGGCTCTAATATTGCCATGCTTTTCAGGAGAATGGAGAGAATACTTAACTTTTATAATGCAAATCCACAGTATGTGCTTTCTACGGCTACTCTTGCAAATCCAGCTGAGTTTGGTAAAAAACTGGTAGGCAAGGACTTTGATATTATAAAAAAGGATTATTCTCCAGGAGGAAGAAAGTATTTTATCCTCTACAACCCTTATTTTGACGGGGTTGGATACTATTCTACCCACCAAGAAACCAGGGATTTGTTTACTGTTATGGTGAAGAAGAGTTTACAGGTTCTGTGTTTTACCATATCCAGGAAATTGGCAGAGCTTATAGTTAACTGGGCTAAAGAGGAACTTGGCAAATTAGCTGCAAAGATTACATGCTACAGAGCCGGCTATTTGCCGGAAGAGAGAAGGGAAATAGAAAGTGGCTTAAAATCCGGTAAAATTTCAGGGCTAGTCTCAACTAATGCCTTAGAGCTGGGAATAGATATCGGGGCACTGGATGCCGTCCTTATTTCCGGTTATCCCGGTACTTTAATTTCCACATGGCAGCAAGCAGGAAGAGCAGGGAGGGGAACCAATGATTCCTTGGTTGTTTTTGTTGGCTTCCAAAATGCTCTGGATCAATACCTGATGAAGCATTCAAACTATATCTTTACTACCCCTAGTGAAAATGCGGTAATAGACTTGTCCAACCCCTATATTGTCGCAGGGCATCTAATGTGCGCTTCTTCTGAACTGCCCGTAGATACTGGCAGGGACAGTAAATTTTTTGGGAAGAAAATAGAGGAGTATATTAATGATTTTGCTGGCAATAATTTAATGAAAAAAACTGGCAAGGGCTGGATTTATTTTGGCGAAAAAAAGCCCAGCCAAATAGTAAATTTAGAAAATATAGCGGGAGAAACCTTTAAGATACTTGAAAATGGTAGAGTTTTAGAAACCCTGAGCAAAGTCCAGGCATACAGGGAAGCACATAAGGGTGCTGTTTTATTGCATAGGGGAGAAAAATATGTGGTTAAGGATATGGATCTGGTTAACCTTTTAATACATTTGGAGAAAAAAGAGGTGGGCTACTACACTGATGCCTTAAAAACGGTGGAAGTAAAAGTGTTGGAAAAAGAAAGAACTAAAAACATAAAGGGGTGGGAATTAAATTATGGAAGCCTGAAGGTAGAAGAGGATTTTTTTGCCTACAAAATAAAAAAATATGATAAAGTCCTGGCCTCTGAAAACCTGGAACTCCCCCCATTAGAATTTAATACAGCGGGATTATGGTTTACCATACCGGAACCAATAAAGTCCAAAGTTTTGAACAGAAATCTAGATTTTGAAGGTGGTATACATGGAATAGAGCACGCAATGATTGCCATGATGCCCTTAATAGTAATATGTGACCGGTGGGATATTGGGGGAGTATCTTATTCATCGCATCCCTTTAATAGAAAGGCAGCTGTATTTATATATGACTCTTATGAAGGGGGGATAGGGTTGTCTGAGAAAGCTTTTTATCTTTTCTCCAAGCTAGTTAAAATTACCAATGAGCTTATGCGGGACTGCAACTGCAGCTCGGGATGTCCATCCTGCATTTACTCACCTAAATGTGGAAATGAAAATAAGCCGCTAGACAAGGAGGCCAGTAAAATAATATTGGATGAATTAAATAATTTGCTTTAAAATATACAAAAAATAGCAAAGAGAGGAAGGTAATGAAACCATGGTTGATAAATGCGAAGAATGCGGAAAGGAACTGCCCGAAGATTCAGATTCACTGTATTGTGAAGAATGTGATGAAAAGCTGGATAAGGAGTTTGACAAGATAGAAGACAATATAATTGTTTTTAAGGAAATTACTGATGAAGAGTTAGAAGTCTTAAAAAAATTTGATGATGAAGACCTGGTCGAACTTTACGCCTATGTTTATCATAATTTTAGCCAGAACGGAATTAATGAAAACGAAAAAAAAGTTTTAGATAAATTAAAAAAGCAGTTAAACCTGGATGAAAGGGAAATAGATAAAAAAATTGAAGAAACCAGCAAACTGGGCAAGGAACTTTGCCCGAAATGTTACAAGCCAATAAAAGAAGATTTTAACCTTTGCCCTTATTGCGGGTATAAGCTAAATGAAGATTTTGAAGAACCAGGAAAAAAAATGCCAGAAACCCCCTCTCCCCAGGAAGCATACGGAGCAATGTTTAAAAGCCCCGGTTGCATTATTTTTATAGTGGCGATAGCAATACTTACAGCAATTTTAATATATTTCCAGATTAAAGGGTAATCCTTTCTAATATTCAATAGGATAAACACTTAACAGGGTTAAATCCATTTCCAGTGCCCATAATCAGGCTAATAAAAATAAAATGGAATTAAAAAAATGGAAAAAAGTCCTTGTTTGCATATTTTTAGCCGCTGTACTGCTGGTTTGCAGCTTGGGCATATTATATTTCCTTGAAAAAAATTATTTCTTACTGGGCAATTCCAGTTATTTTTTATATGAAAAAACTAAAAATTCAATTGACTTTCTAGACCAAGGCAAAATCAGCGATACCGTAGTCTACAGCGACTATTACACATGGTGGGATGAAAAAAACTGGCAACGGGGGGCATCAAACAAGCCCTGCCTTGGATTTTATAATAGCCTAGATCCTGAAGTGTTGGAAAGTCACCGGAATTGGGCAAATAAATATGGAATTGATGTATTCAAAGTTGAATATATTCCAGATTTAGATGAAAGTATCCAAGAAGGAATAGCAAGCCATGATTTGGGCGGGGCAAAATTTTGTCTTATGTATGATACCATGCTAAGGTTTTCCGGGACATACGGCAACCCGCCTTATGACTTTGATAATGAAGGCATCTACAATCTTTTTATTAAAGATATGGACCATATTGCAGAGACTTATTTTGGTAATAAGAATTATTTCCATTTAAACGGCAAGCCTGTTTTATGGATTTATGTTGCCAGGGATATAACCGGAAATTTTAGCGGTGCAATAAGTGAGATTAGGAAAAATTTTAAAAATAAGGGTTATGGAGTTTACATTGTTGGGGACCAGGTTTTCTGGAATTATGATTTTAGCGGAACCAATCTATTTGATGCTGTCTCCCTTTACCATGCTTATGCAGGGTATCCCCAAAATACGGCAGATTTTGCAGACCGGCTTAAATTATTATACATGGTATGGAAGACTGCAGCATACATAAACGGGGTTGACTTTATCCCAGGAGCAATATTTGAATATGATGATACCTGTTTTAAGGAAGAAAGAGAGTCTATCCCGGTACTTTCTGGAGAAATAAAGGATTTTAAGTATATGCTGGAGATGGTATCAACTTACCTGGACCCAGTAAACGGTAATAAAAATCTTGACCAGGTTACCATTGCTACTTTTAATGAAAACCAGGAGGGCAGCGCAATAGAGCCATCTCATGAATGGGGTTATAGTAAGATAAGTCTAATACCGAAATATTTTGGTAAAAATTAGGTTAGTAACAGAGTTTTTTAAATAATATTGTCACCTAGAAGCAGGCTAATCTAGTCTTATAGAACAAAATAAGTTTTAAGGAAATGATGGCCTGATACTGGCATAGGCTTGTTAGGTAAGCTGAGGGTTTTCTGCTAATAATAAATTTATTTAAATCTATCCTTAATTCAATTACTATTATAAATACAATAATTAATCAATTGTAAAGGGGAAAGTAGATGGGTGAATTAAATTCTAAAGATTTAAGAATTATTATAAAAGAAAATGAAATTGATTGTGAGACCACTGAGCAGCTCGATTCATTAGACAGCATAGTTGGCCAGGACAGGGCTGTAAAAGCCTTAAAGTTTGGGCTTAATATAAATAATAAAGGTTTTAATATTTTTGTATCTGGAATTCCCGGTACTGGCAGAACTACTGGGGTGAAAAGTTTTGTAAATGAAATTGCAAAGGAAAAACCAAGACCAAGCGACTGGTGTTATGTTAACAATTTTGACAATTCCTATGAACCTAAAGCCATAGAACTGAGGGCAGGGTTGGGTAATAAATTTAAAAATGATATGAAAAATTTTATAGAAAAATTAAAAAATTCCCTGCCAAAAGTATTTTCTGACAAAGATTATTTAGAAAAAAAAGACTCTATTACCAAAAAAGTTGAGGAAGAAAGAAATAAGCTGATAACAGATTTAAAAGAGAGAGCAAAAAAAGAAGGCTTCGTATTAAAACAAACTGCTTTTGGGCTATTTATCCTTCCAGTGGTAGACGGTAAAGCCTTAAACGAGGAACAATTTATGTCTCTTGAAAAAGGGAAACGCGAAGAGCTTAAAAAGAAAAGAAAAGAGCTAAACGAAGACCTAAAAAGTACAATGGATAAAGTAAAAAAGCTGGATAAAGAAATAGAAGAAGACACTAAGAAATTGGATAAAAATGTTGCTTTATATACCATGGGGCCGCTAGTGGATGAGATTAAAGAGAAGTATAAAGATAATGAAAAAGTGCAGGAATACATTGATGCAGTCCAAAAAGATATATTAGAAAATATAAAGACTTTTTTAAAACAAGACGAACAAAAAAAGGGCTCACCTTTTTCTATGCCCTGGATTAAGGAAGCCAAATTCCGGAAATATGAAGTGAATGTAGTTATTGATAACTCTGAAAAAAAGGGTGCACCGGTAATAGTAGAGCACAATCCAAATTACAAGAACCTTTTCGGGAAATTAGAAAAAGAGGCTCAATTTGGTATTTTAACTACCGATTTTACCATGGTCAGAAATGGAGCCCTGCATAAGGCAAATGGGGGATTTTTAATATTGCCTGTAGAAGAGCTACTAAAGAATCCCTTTTCATGGGATAGTCTAAAAATTGCTTTAAGGGATAAAAAAATTGACATAGAGGAAGCAGGAGAAAAGTTTGGACTGGTTACTACCAAGGGATTAAAGCCTGAACCTATACCCCTTGATTTAAAAATTATATTAATCGGAAGACCACTCTTTTATAATCTCCTATTTAATTACGACAATGATTTTAAAAAACTTTTTAAAGTTAGGGCTGATTTTGACTGGGTTATGGATAAAAATAAGGATAATGTTAAAAAGTATGCCTCTTTTGTTTGCACTTTTTGTAACAAAGAAAACCTAAAACACCTCCATGCTTCAGCTGTTGCTAAAATAATTGAACATGGTTTAAGAATTTCTTCTGATAAGGAAAAACTGTCCACTAAATTTTCAGAAATAGGGGATATAATTTATGAGGCAAATTATTATGCCCAAGAAGAAGACTCAGAATACATAAATTCTGGACATATTCAGAAAGCTATAAATGAAAAAATTTACAGGTCAAACCTGATGCAGGAAAAAATTCAGGAGATGATTGAGAGAAGCACCATTTTAATAGATATTAGTGGAGAGGTTGTTGGTCAAGTTAACGGCCTTTCGATTACCACTGTAGGTAATTATTCTTTTGGTAAGCCTTCAAGGGTTACCGCGAATGTGGGAATAGGAAAAGAAGGAATAGTGGATATTGAAAGAGAAACAAAGTTAGGGGGGCCGATTCACAGCAAGGGAGTTATGATCTTAAGCGGTTATATGATTAACAAGTATGCCCAGGATAAACCATTCAATTTATCAGCAAGGCTAGTTTTTGAGCAAAGCTATAGCGGAGTGGAAGGTGACAGCGCTTCAAGTGCTGAATTGTATGCCTTAATTTCTTCACTGTCAGGATTACCTTTAAAGCAGAACATTGCTGTAACGGGGTCAGTTAACCAAAAAGGTGAAGTTCAGGCAATTGGAGGAGTAAATGAAAAGATAGAAGGTTTTTTTGAAATATGCAAAATTAAAGGGTTAGACGGTAGCCAGGGGGTAATAATCCCCAGGAGCAATGAAAAAAATTTAATGCTTAAAGAGGGAATTGTAAAGGCTGTTGGTGAGGATAAATTCCATATTTATTCTGTGGACACAATTGATGAAGGAATTGAAATACTTACAGGAGTAAAAGCTGGTAAAAAAGTGGAAGGCAATAATTTTGAAAAGGATTCTGTTAATTACAAAGTTAATGAAAGGATGTATAACTACCTGCAAAAATTAAAGGAATACTCACAGCAATCAACTTAAAAAAGTGCTGGTATATTTTCTAAGGTTAAACTTCCTTTTTAGGCTATTCTGGCTCATATACCTTATTTTTCCAAATATTTCTCTTTCCTGCCACGCCCGGTCATGGACACCCCCGATAGACCAGGCAATTCCTGCATACCCGTTAGGATCCCTTCCGTCTAATTCATATTTATTATTTAGATATATGGCAAATTTCTGGGCCTGGCCGGGGTGATCTGTCCACTCCAGTATTTTTTTAGCCCAATACATTCTCATATAACCATGCATTTTATACTTATTTTTCATCTCATTTTGTGCTGCATTCCAAACCGGGTCATGGGTTTGTGCATTTTCCAGCTCATCCAGGGAATAATTATATTCCCGGCTGTCATGCTGGTGTATGTTTAAAGTTTTTTTAGCCCAGTCAGGGAAACCGTTGAAGTTATCGTAATCTTTATTGTAGTAACAGAAGTTATCAGATAATTCTTTTCTAACAATTAACTCTTCTAAAAAAGCATCTATATTTGAATCAGGTTCTCTGCTTAATGCTTCAAGTGCAATCCTTTGGGATGATATATGGCCGAAGTGAAGATAAGGAGAAAGGTTAGATTGAATATCTCTGCTAGGATCATTTCTAAAACTATTATAGCCTTTTATTTTTCTGTTTAAAAAAGTATCCAGTTTCTTAAATGCATTTTCTTCTCCTGGCTGTAACCAAAAATCATCCAGAACTGACCCCTTTATATTTAGCCTCTTATATATACTATTCCATTCAATTTTGTGGTAAGAAAGTTTTTGCTGTTTTACTAATTTGGGGAAATTTTCTAAAAATTTTGCTTTTTTTTCATTTATCTTCGGCCTGAAAGTATATGCTGCATATTCCTGCTTCTCTGATGCCACCCAGCAAGGGACAATATTGTGGGTATCTACTTCATAAAAAGGTATGCTAGTATTATTTAAAATGTCATCTTTCCATCTCCTTTTGATTTTCAAGGGGTCAAAATCAGTAACCATTATGCTTATGTCCATTTTTTTGACCAGCTCTGGTATAGCATGTTTAGGCTGACCAATTATTAGATAGAATGGTATATTTATAGATTTTAGGTTTTTTTCTAGCTGTTTAAGCCCCTTCAGCATGAATGCATAATGCATTTGGCTGGATTCCAGGAATTTTTTGGTTAAGCAAAATATGCAAATGGCCTCTCTATTATATTTTTGGGCCAATTGAATAGTATATAAAAGAGCCCAGTTATCATTTACCCTCTGGTCCCTGCTAATCCAATAAGCTATGGGCCCATTTTTAATTTTTTCTTCTTTAAGAGTGCGAATTCTTTTTTGATTTACTTTCATATTAATGGTAATTTTTAAATACTCTACAAAAACTATACAAATAGTTATCATTATAAACAAATATAAATTATTGAGGCGAAAATGGAAAAGAAAGGACACGGCCACCATGAAATGATGGTAGCTGATTTTAGAAAAAGATTTATAATTTCTATTATTGTAACTATTCCTGTTTTGCTGCTTTCCCCTATAATCCAGCAGCTGTTAAACATAGAAAGCCTCTTACAATTCAGGGGCAGTGGTTATGTAATTTTCACCCTTTCCACATTTATTTTCTTTTATGGCGGATGGCCTTTT
This sequence comes from uncultured Actinomycetota bacterium, assembly GCA_964423265.1. Taxonomy (GTDB): domain Bacteria; phylum Actinomycetota; class Humimicrobiia; order Humimicrobiales; family Humimicrobiaceae; genus M55B165. The sequence continues at coordinate 31,568 of CAYREF010000007.1, read as the reverse complement.
CTCAAAGGGACCTATAATGAGTTAAAGACAAAGCAACCTGGAATGATGACCTTGATTGGACTGGCAATAACCATTGCTTATGTTTACAGTTCAGCAGTGGTATTTGGTATAGAGGGAAAATACTTTTTCTGGGAGTTGGCTACCTTGATTGATATTATGCTTCTGGGACACTGGATTGAAATGAAATCAATAATGGGTGCTTCAAGGGCTTTGCAGGAGCTGGCCAAGCTCATGCCCAAGCAAGCTCACCGGATAAAAGATGGAAAAACTGAAGACATCCCCTTAAATGAGTTAGAGGTAGGAGATAAGGTGCTTATAAAGCCGGGAGAGAAAATCCCAGTTGATGGTATTGTATATGAAGGGCAAACTAGTGTTAATGAGGCTATGCTAACAGGAGAATCAAAACCCGTTGGAAAAAGGCAAGATGATGAAGTAATTGGGGGCTCAATTAACGGGGAAGGCTCAGTTAAAGTTGAAATTAAAAAAGCGGGCGAACAATCATTTCTATCCCAGATTATAAAGAGAGTAAAAGAAGCCCAGGAAAGTAAATCAAAAACCCAGGATTTGGCAAATAAAGCTGCCTTCTGGTTAACCATTATTGCTATTTCGGTAGGCTTTATTACTTTTATGGTGTGGATATTTTTAATCCAGAGGGATTTAAGCTTTTCTCTGGAAAGATCTGTTACGGTAATGGTTATCACCTGCCCCCATGCATTGGGGCTTGCCATACCTTTAGTAGTTGCAGTTTCTACTGCCATATCAGCAAAAAATGGCTTAATTATTAGGGATAGGACAGCATTTGAGATGGCCAGAAATGCTGATGCAATTATTTTTGACAAGACCGGGACTTTAACCAAAGGCGAGTTTGGAGTAACAGATACCTTATCATTTAACAGTGAATTTACTGAAGAAGATATAATTAAATATGCTGCCTCATTGGAAAAAAATTCAGAGCATTCAATTGCCAAAGGGATAGCAAAAGAGGTGGAAAATAAACTTGAGGTAAAAGATTTTGAATCCATAACTGGAAAAGGCGCAAAGGCAAAGGTGGGGGGCAAGCAGGTAATGGTTGTAAGCCCGGGGTATCTCAGGGAAAATAATATAGATTTAAAACAAAAACCGGAGATAGATGCACTTACTTCTGAAGGAAAAACTGTGATTTTTGTAATTATAGAAGGTGATTTAGTTGGAGCTATTGCTCTTGCAGATATAATAAGGGAAGAATCTAGATCTGCAATAAAAAAAATAAAAGAAATGGGAATAAAGCCGATGATGCTAACCGGGGATAATGAAAAGGTTGCCAAATGGGTTGCAAGCGAATTAGGTCTGGAGGAATATTTTGCTGAAGTCCTTCCTGAAGAAAAAGCAGATAAAATAATTGAAGTTCAAAAAAGGGGTTTTGTGGTAGCAATGACTGGAGATGGAGTAAATGATGCCCCTGCATTGGCCCAGGCTGATATAGGAATAGCAGTTGGTGCTGGCACAGATGTGGCTATTGAAACAGCTGGCATTATTTTAGTTAAAAGCAATCCTGAGGATATAGTTTCACTGCTGGACCTGTCAAAAGCCACTTACAGGAAAATGCTCCAAAACTTAGGATGGGCGACTGGCTATAATGCTTTTGCAATTCCCATTGCTGCCGGGGTTTTGTATCCCCTTGGTATTTTGCTCAGCCCTGCAGTAGGCGCTGTTCTAATGTCTATAAGCACTGTAATTGTAGCTATTAATTCGAGGTTTTTAAGGTATAAAAAAGGAGGCAGTAAATAAATGGACCAAGGAAAATTTAATGCGTTGAAAAATGAAAAAAGTCCTTATCTGAGACAACATGCAACAAATCCTGTGAACTGGTTTCCCTGGTGTAGCCAGGCTTTTAAAAAAGCTAAAGAAGAAGACAAGCCTATTTTTCTATCCATTGGCTATTCAACATGCCACTGGTGTCATGTAATGGAGGAGGAATCATTTGAAGATGAGGAAATTGCAGGTTTGTTAAATAAATATTTTGTGTCCATCAAAGTGGATAGGGAAGAAAGGCCTGATATTGATAATACATACATGTCAGTCGCAGCTATATTATCAAACACTTCAGGATGGCCACTGAATATAGTAATGAGTCCGGATAGAAAACCCTTTTTTGCCTCTACTTATATCCCCAAGGAAGACAGGTATGGAAGGATTGGCTTAAAAAAACTGCTTCCTCATATAAACAAAATATGGAATGAAAAAAGAGAGGAAGTCAATAAATCTGCAGATAAGTTATGTTCTGCTTTAATAAAGGCCTCAAAATATAGCCATAAAGAAGATATTGACAAGGATATTTTTAAAAAAACATTTGAAAGACTATCAGAACTATTTGACCCTGAATTTGGTGGATTTGGGAAAAAGCCTAAATTTCCTACGCCAAAAAATTTAATGTTCATGTTGCAGTACTGGTATTATAGCAATGAGACAGAGGCACTAAAAATAGCTGAATCTACTTTAAATGCAATGATGGAGGGGGGAATATGGGACCATGTAGGATATGGCTTTCACAGGTATTCTACTGACAGGAAATGGAAGGTGCCCCATTTTGAAAAGATGTTATATGACCAGGCATTGCTATCAGAGGCTTATCTGGAAGGCTTTCTGGCAACTGAAAACGAAGAATACCGGGATATAGTCCAGGATATATTTGTATTTATATTAAGGGATATGACTTCAGACGGAGGGGGCTTTTATTCTGCCATCGATGCTGATAGTGAAGGCCAAGAAGGCAAGTACTATCTCTGGGATTATAATGAAATTATTAACCTGTTAGATAAAGAAGATGCTGAGCTTATAATAAAAATGTTTGATATAAGGAAGAATGGCAATTTTGTTGATGAGATCAGTAATGAATTTAACGGCAAAAATATATTTTATAAAAATAAGGGTCTAAAAGACTTATCTAAAGATTTAAAAATTCCAGAGTGGGAATTAAAAGAACAAGCAAGAGAAATACTGGAGAAATTATATCTGGAAAGAAAAAAAAGAATCCATCCCTTAATTGATAAAAAAATATTAACTGACTGGAATGGTCTAATGATTGCTTCTATGGCAAAAGGGGCCAGGGTATTGCAGAGGCAAATATTTATGGAAAATGCGAAAAATGCAGCAGATTTTATACTAAAGAACATGGTTAAGGGGGGAATTTTATACCACAGTTATTGTGAAGGGGAGATAAGGGGTGAAGGCAATATTGAAGATTATGCCTTCTTTATATTAGGCCTTATAGAATTGTATCAATCCTCTTTTAATTTAAGATATTTAAAGGAAGCGCTAAAGTTAAATGAAACTTTAATTAACCTCTTTTGGGATGAAAAAAATGGCGGATTTTTTTATACACCTAAAAACAGGAAACCTATAATATACAGGCAGAAAGAGAGCAATGACGGAGCAATACCCTCAGGTAATTCGATTGCTTTATTCAATTTGGTAAAGCTTGCTAAGTTAAGCAGTAATGAAAGCCTATTGGAAAAAGCAGAAAAAATACCTAAAGCTTTTTCCCGTTATATAAAACAATCTCTAGAATCTCATACTGCCATGCTCGCAGCGATGATGTTAATGCATCACGATTCTTATGAAATTATAATATGCGGTGATAAATATTCTGATAAAACAGAAGAGATGCTTCATTATTTATACAAGCATTATATACCAAATAAGATTGTGGTTTTAAAGCCAAGTGAACAAGATAATTCAGAACTGGATAAAATAACTGGGTTTACTAAAAACTACAAGTGTTTTGAGGATAAGCCCACTGCTTACGTGTGCACTAATTTTGAATGCAAAACTCCAACTACAGATTACAAGAAAATGTTAGAATTGTTAGGGCAATAAAAAACCCCAAGTTATCTTTCGCCTTAGCTTAACCGTAGGCTACTCAACATCTTGGGGCTCTTCTTAAGGCTTTTCTTAGGATCTAATCAGGATGTTAACTTACTCCTTATATTCTTTAAAATATAACTTCCAGTTTCTCCCAAGCGTTGCCTCCTGCCTTAAGAGTAATTTTAAAGTACCAGAATGCTTGACAATTGTCAATAAGAATTTTTGTTTTTTTGTCCTATATCGGTGTTTATTTTTTTATTGTGAATAAGTATAATGATTGTTTACGAATCAATTAATTACCCAGGGTTAATAAAATGAAAGACATTAAAAAAATTACTGTTATAGGGTTGGGTCTTATAGGGGGCTCATTAGCTCTATCCTTAAAAGGTGTAAATAAAGAGTTTTTAATATCAGGGTATGACGCAAATTTAGATTCTTTAAATATTGCCAAATACAGGAAAATTATAGATGAGATTGCAGATGATTATAAAAAGGCTGTTGATGATGCAGACTTAGTTATAATTGCAACCCCCGTTAGCGAAATAGTAAAAGTTGCAAATAAAATAAAAGATGATTTAAAAGATGGGGCCATAGTTACGGATGTAGGGAGTGCCAAGGAAAACATAGTAAACGAGATTAATAGAATTTTTCCTGAAAATGTTGTATTTATTGGTGGGCACCCCATGGCAGGTTCAGAAAATGAAGGTGTTCTCAGTGCTACACCAGACTTATTCAGGAATGCCTTCTATATTTTAACTCCTACCAGCAATACCATTACCAAGCCTTTGATGGCATTGCATTCTTTGTTTACAAAAATCGGGGCTAAGGTAATTACTATCTCCCCTAAAGAGCATGATAAGATTGTAGCCTTAATTAGCCATCTGCCCCATGTTTTATCTACTACTCTGGTGGAGCTTATCGATTATGAGCAGAAAGAAATAAAAAACCTATTTAAATTATGCGCTGGTGGTTTTAGGGATATGACGAGAATTGCAGCTTCTAATCCTAAAATGTGGTTTGACATTAGTTTGGAAAACAAGAAAGAAATAATTGAGGTTTTGGGAGAATATATAGCTCACCTGAATAAATTTAAGGATAGCCTGGGGAAAAATGATTACGAATATATAAAAGAGCATTACCTTAACGCAAAACAGGCCAGAATGAATTTACCAAAATATGTAGATAAGGATATTTCAAAATTATATGAAATTAGGATTGGCATTCCTGACAAGCCGGGGGTTTTAAGTGATATTACCCTTGCTATTAGCTCAAGTGGCATAAACATTGAAGATATTTCTATCTTCCATTCTACAGAATACAGCGGAGGAGGAATTTTAAAGATATTAGTGCAAGGAGAAAATGCAGGAAATATTGCCAAAGGGGCTATCCAGAATAAAGGGTATGAGGCAAGGGTAAAAAAGGTAACAGGTTAAAAAACATGGAAATAAGAGGCGCAAAAAGTATTAATGGTTCCATTGAAGTGCCTGGTGATAAGTCAATTTCACACCGGAGTGCAATTATCTCCTCAATATCAAATAATAAGGTTGAAATAACAAATTTTCTAAATGCTGATGATTGTCTTAACACCTTAAAAGTTTTAGAGAAATTAGGAGTTAAAGTTAACAGGAAAGGCACAAAGGTAACCATACATGGAAAAAATATTAAACAATTAAAGGAACCTAATACTGTGCTTGATGTGGGTAATTCCGGTACTACTATTAGAATCATGGCAGGGTTGCTTTCAACCACTAATTTTTTATCAGTATTAACCGGCGATAGTTCTATTAATAACCGGCCCATGGATAGGATAATTAAACCTTTATCTGAAATGGGGGCAGAAATTTATGGAAGGGAAAATAACAGGAAAGCTCCACTGGTTATTTTGGGAAAAGAAAACCTAGCAGGGAAAAGGCTCTACATAAATGTCTCCAGCGCGCAAGTAAAATCTTGCCTCACCCTTGCAGCATTATCTGCCAGGGGAATAACTGAGATAATACAGCCCCAGATATCCAGGGATCATACTGAAAGGATGCTGCAGTATTTTGGGGCTAACATTGAATATGACGGTAAATATACAAAAATTATTCCAGGCGAAAGATTAAATGGAAAAGATATATATGTGCCAAGAGATATATCTTCTGCAATTTTTTTTATTGTTGCAAGTTTGATTTTAAAAGACTCTCATGTAGTTTTAAAAGATGTGGGCATAAACAAGACCAGAAGCTTTATTCTAGGCCTATTAAAAAAAATGGGCGCTAATATCGAAATAAAGAATATCAGACAAATGAATAATGAAGAAATCGCTGATATTGAAAGCCATAGCAGCAATTTAAAAGCAATAAAAATTACAGGTGATATTGTTCCAAATATTATTGATGAGATCCCAATACTTTGTGTTGCCGCGGTTAGGGCAAAGGGATTGACTGAAATAAGGGGGGCAAAGGAATTAAGGTACAAGGAAAGTGACAGAATAAGGGGAATATATACCCAATTTAAGAAACTAGGGATAAAGATAGAGGAAAATGAGGATGGCTTAGATATTTATGGAGAGAAAAATTTAGAAATGAAAGGAGCAACCCTGGATAGTTTTGGCGATCACAGGATGGCAATGTCGTTGGCAGTTATTGGATTATTGAACAAGAAAAAGGTAAATATTTTAAATTCAGATTGTATCCGTACTTCTTTTCCCGATTTCTTTAAACAATTGGAAAGGCATTTATCATATGGATAATAAAGAGAAAATAATTACAATTGATGGCCCAGCTGGAAGTGGGAAAAGTACTATTGCCAAAATACTGGCAAGGGATTTAAATATGAAATATATAGACACGGGTGCCATGTATAGGGCTGTTACACTGATAGCCATTGAGAATAATATAGGTCTTGAAGATGAAAAAAAGATACTAGAAAAAGTAAAAAAGATAGATATCCAACTTGAGAGCACGGCTGTAGATGAGACTAGGTATACTGCTGTAAAATTAAATGGAAGGGATGTAACCCATGAGATAAGGGGTAAGGAGGTGGGAACTGCTGTTTCTATTGTTTCAAAATTATCCGGGGTAAGGAAATACCTGGTAGAGCTTCAAAGAAAACTTGCCCGGAAAGGTAATGCGGTGCTGGAGGGCAGAGATACAGGCAGTGTGGTTTGCCCCCATGCTATTTTAAAAATTTTTTTAACTGCTTCCGTTGAAGAAAGAATAAAAAGGAGAAAACTACAGCTTAAATCGAAGGGGCAAAAAATTGAGAGTCATAGCATAAGAAAAGAAATAATGGATAGGGATAAAATTGACAGCGGGAGAAAAGACAGCCCCCTAATTGTACCAGAAGATGGTGTGGAAGTGGACACTACCACAATGGAAATAAATGAGGTAGTTATTAAAATAAAGGATATGTACAAAGAAAGGATAAATGGTCTACACAAAACATAATAATATATACCGAGTCTTCTACCTGTCATTGGTATTTATTCTCAGGTCAATATTTAAGCTTCTTTTTAGAGTTAAAACCTATAATTTTGAAAATATCCCTTCGCAGGGAAAGCTTATATTATGTTCTAACCATGTAAGTTATATTGACCCGGTAATGATTGGTGCTTTTATTAACAGATACATATATTTTATGGCAAAAGTTGAGCTATTTGAAAACAGACTTTTATCTGCAGTGGTTACTTTTTTAAATGCATTCCCCGTAAACAGGACTGCTACAGACCGGAGTTCCATAAGGACAGCAGTAGAGGTTTTAAAAGAAGGGCAGATGCTAGCCCTTTTTCCTGAAGGTACCAGGTCGGTAAATGGCATAATCAGGGAAGGAAAGAAAGGGGTTGGCCTGATCTCGGTAATGTCAAAGGCTCCCATAATGCCAGTAGCCATAAAAAATACCAATAAAATAGTGCAAAAACCGAAAAAAAGGCTGTTTTTTCCAAAGGTAAAAATGATGGCTGGCAGCCTGATAGAGGTGGATGAAATAATAGAAAAATATCCAAAAAAAAAGGCAACAGCCATAATTGTTTCAAAGGTAATGGATGAGATAAAAAAATTGCATAACAAAATAAGTTGAGGGAAAAGATGGAAGTAGAGGTTGCAGAGCATTCAGGCTACTGTTTTGGTGTAAAAAGGGCATTAGATATGGCCTTAAAAATACTAGAAGAAAATAAAGGCAAAAAAATTTTTACTTTAGGTGATATTATCCATAACCCTGGTGTGGTAGAAGACCTGGAAAGAAAGGGCATCTATTCTGCTAAAGAAGAGAATAAAATAAAAAGGGAAAGTATAGTAGTAATCCGGTCACACGGAATGCCGCCAGCATCCATAAGAAGGTTAAGAAAAAAAGGGGTAAAAATAGTTGATGCTACTTGCCCATTTGTAAAAAAAGCCCAAACAAATGCAAGCAGGCTTAGCAAACAAGGCTATTTTGTTGTAGTAATTGGTGACAGGAAACACCCTGAAGTGGTCGGGATAAAAGAACAGGTGCAAAACGGAAATATTAGAGTAATTAGTGACAGCAAAGAAGCTAAAAAAATTAACCAGAAAAAGGTTGGAGTTATTATACAAACCACCCAGACCATTGATAAATTAAAAGATATAGTATCCGAAATGCTGGAGACAGTAAAGGAAATTAAAATTATTAATACCATTTGTAATACTACCAAGCAAAGGCAAAAAGCCACTAAAAATTTAGCAGCAAAGGTTGACGCAATGCTTATAGTAGGAGGCAAAAATAGCGCAAATACAACACATCTGGCTGAAATATCCAGAAAAATGAACAAAAACACTTACCATATTGAAGGTTATAAAGAGATAGATAGAAAGTGGATTGAGGGTGCCAGGCAGGTTGGCATAAGCGGTGGAGCCTCAACTCCAAAAAAAGATATAGATAATGTTAAGGAATATATAGAATCAATTGGCCAAGATTAAAAGTTGTAATAATAATTGCATATTTTGCTTCATAAAACAGCTTCCCAAAAATCTAAGACCGTCTTTATATGTTAGAGATGATGATTACCTGTTATCTTTTATGTATGGAAATTTTGTTACTTTAACTAATCTGGAACAGGATGATATAGGAAGAATTATAAAATCAAAGATCGAGCCCCTTTATGTTTCCATGCATAGCCTGGATAGCAGGGCCAGGAAAATAATTTTTGGTTCTGATAACCACAGGAAAGGGTTAGAGAATTTCAAGATACTCGACCATAGCAACATAAGGACTCATATACAAATTGTTTTATGCCCTAACATAAATGATGGCGTAAATTTAGAAAGTACTTTAAAAGGGTTGTTGATGGATTATAATAATATAAAATCAATTGGAATAGTTCCTGTAGGTATAACCAAATATAACAGGGAGCCTAGATTGAAACCGGTTGAAAAAAGTAAAGCCAGGGAAGTTATCAGCTTAGCAGAAAGAATTAACAGGGAATTAGGAAGAAAGAATAAGATTTTTTTATCTGATGAATTTTACCTGATTGCAGAAACAGGTTTCCCTGAATACAGTTATTACCATAATTTCTCCCAGATTGAGAATGGGATTGGCAAAAGTGTTGATTTCCTTGAGAATATAAGAAAAAGCATAAGAAAGGAAAAAAGTTGGCTTGCCGGGAAAAAAATAGCGGTGGCTACTTCTGAATATGGCTTTCAAATCTTTAAAAAAGTAAAAAATATATTCAGGTATTCAAATATTGACTATAATTTTAAGGTAATTAAAATAAAGAATGAATTTCTGGGGGGAAATGTTAAAGTGACTGGTTTGATATCTGGTAAGGATTTAACTGATAGGTTAAATACAATCCATAAAGATTTTGATAAAATACTAATACCTGGTTCAATTTTTAACAAAAATGGTTTAACCTTAGACAATTACAATGAACAGGATATAAAAAAAATAAGTAAAAGCATAAAAATTATACCTGAAGATGCAGAAAGTTTAGTTAAGGAATTATGATAGACGCAAGAATCCCAAAAATAGCAGTGGTGGGAAGGCCAAATGTGGGTAAGTCCACCCTTATAAACAGAATATGTAAAAAAAGGGAGGCTATAGTACATCATCAGCCCATGATCACCAGGGATAGAAAATATTATACCACTGATTGGAATGGAACCAGCTTTTATTTATTGGATACAGGCGGTATAGACTTAAAATCCAAGGAAAAATTATCCCTGCAAATATATTTGCAGGCGACAAAAGCAATAGAAGAAGCGGATATCATAATATTCTTAGTTGACTTAAAAAACCCCATATCCCCACTTGACTATGAAATAGCGGATATCCTGAGGAAATCCAGTAAACCTATAATTTTAGCCGGAAACAAATGGGATAACCCGGAAGGTAGCTATTATACCGAAGATTTTTTGACACTGGGATTTGGTTATCCTATAAAAATCTCAGCAATGCATGGAATGAATATAGGGGATTTGCTGGACGAAGTTGTCGATAGCATTGATAAGGTATTCGAAAAAAAAGCAGAAGTTTTAGATGAACAAAATATCCCCAAAATTGCCATATTGGGCAAGCCGAATGTGGGCAAATCCACATTATTTAATAGTATTATTCAGGAGGAAAGAGCTATAGTAGATGAAGTTGAAGGTACTACAAGGGATAGCATAGACAGCGTAGTTATCATCAATGATTGTCAGTATAAGTTTATTGATACAGCAGGAATAAGAAAGAAGAGGGTCAGGGAGGAAGACCTTGAGTATTACTCAAAGCTAAGGACTATTGAGTCGATTAAAATTTCAGATATCTGCCTGGTTCTAATAGATTGCACAAAAGGTATAACTAAACAAGATATCAAAATAGTGGATACTTGCATAGAAAATGGGGTAAGTATTTGTGTTGTGCTTAATAAAATAGACTTAGTAGAAGAAGAGACACTAAAAAGACTTATAGACAGGCTGGACCGCAGGCTTGATTTTGCAGCTTATATTCCTTTTTTAAAAATTAGCGCTTTGAAAAAGAAAGGAATAGGAGAAGTTATAGATACTATAGACATCCTGGCCAGAGAAAGAAATAAACAAGTACCAGAAAAAAAGTTAATGAAGCTGTTTAAAGAAATAGATCCGGAAAGTGCCGTTTACTGGAAAGGAAAGAAATTTAGGATAAAATTTATTAAACAGGTTAAAACGTCTCCGCCAATTTTTTATGTATTTGCAAACATGAATATAAGGCGGAAAAATAATATAAAAAAATTTATGGAAAACCACATAAGAAGGCAATTTGGTTTTATTGGAACCCCCATTATATTCAGGGTAAAGTATTGATGGTAGATAAAAAAAACAGTTTTAGAATTATTATAATTGGAGCTGGAAGCTGGGGTACAACTCTGGCTGTGCTGCTAGCTGAGAAAGGTTACCGTACAGATATCTGGACTAGGAGCAAGGATGTCTTTAAGGATATTAAAACCAATAGGAAAAATACAAAATACACTAGGGGTTTATCCATCCCTTTAAATGTGATTCCTTTCAGGGAAAAGAAATTTAGATTTGATAACCAAAGAACTATTGTAATATTTGCTGTTCCTTCCCATGCCTTAAGGGAAGTATTAAAAACATTTAAGCAGTCCCTGGAGAATAATAAGGTTGAGATTATAGTAAATGTTGCTAAAGGCTTTGAAACAGGTACAAACCTAAGGCTTTCTGAAGTGATGGGTGAGTGTTTGCCTGAAAAATTAAGGGATAGAATAGCAGTAATTTCAGGGCCAAACATATCCTCAGAGATTGCCAAAAAATTACCTAGTGTGTCAGCAATATCTTCAACTAATTTAAAACTTCTTAAATATATACAACCAATACTTTCTACTGATTATTTTAGGGTTTACACAAACAGGGACATGGTTGGAGTAGAAATTGGTGGTTCCGTAAAAAACATAATAGCTATAGCCGCGGGGATATCTGATGGATTAGGCTATGGCACCAATACAAAAGCTTCACTGGTAACCAGGGGGTTATCAGAAATAACAAGATTTGGCTTAAAATTAGGGGCAAGACCTCAGACTTTTGCTGGAATTTCGGGAATGGGGGACCTTATCACCACTTGTTTTAGCAGGCATAGCAGGAATAGGAATTTTGGTGAAAAAATAGGCATAGGTAAAAAACCTAAAGAAATTATGAAAGATATGTATATGGTTGCAGAGGGAATAAACACCTCAAAATCAGTATTCGAAATTTCAGGAAATTTTAATGTAGAAATGCCCATAACAGAGTGTGTTTATGATATTATATATAATGACATGGAGCCTATGGCTTCTGTAAAGAAACTAATGAATAGAAAGTTTAAATCAGAAGTTGAAAGTTATTAAAAAAACCTTATACTTTACTAAAAATACCTATTAATTTAAAATAATGGTTAGTTTTCGGGACGTGGCGCAGCTTGGCTAGCGCACCAGTATGGGGTACTGGGGGTCGGAGGTTCAAATCCTCTCGTCCCGACCATTATTAATGAATTTGGTGAATTTTATGTCTAACAATATTAAATTTGGAACTGATGGCTGGAGATCTATAATTGCCGACGATTTTACTTTTAAAAACGTTGGTTTTGTAACTAGGGCTATAGCAGAATATTTAGTGAAAAATTCATTAGATAAAAGAGGAGTTTTTATTGGTTATGACAACAGGTTCCTATCTGATGAATTTGCAGAACATTCAGCAGATATACTTTCTTCATGTGGGTTGAAAGTATTTATTTCCAGCGTATCTGTACCCACTCCAGTTACTGCCTTTATGGTTAGAGAAATGGACTTAGACGGGGCATTAATGTTTACTGCTAGCCATAACCCTCCGAAATACAATGGTATAAAATTTATACCGGATTATGGCGGTCCCGCAGACACTTCGGTAACAGGAAAAATTGAGCAGGAGCTGAAGAAAGTAATAGAGGCTAAAAAGCGACCAAAACCCTCTACTAAAGGAATAATAAAGCATATTTCGGATTATTCTTCTTATATCAATAAATTATTGGAAATGATAGATAAGGATTTAATTATTCAAGCTAAGCCTAAGGTTGCAGCTGATACCATGTTTGGGGCGGGAAGCAAAATTCTACCCTTAATATTGAATGAAAAGTTAAATCTAAACTCTATGATTATAAATAACTGGAGAGATCCTTTATTTGGCCAAAGGCTTCCTGACCCTTCCGAAGAAAATTTGGAAAAATTGTTAGAAAATATTAAAAAAAGCGGTTTGGATATAGGTGTTGCCCTAGACGGTGATGCAGACAGGTTTGGTATAATAGATGGAAAAGGGGTATATATAAGCCCAAATAATGCAATTGCTATCATACTATTTTACCTTGCTGAAAAAGGAAGGTATGAAAAAGGTGATAGGGTAGTGAGGACTGTAGCCACCACTCATTTAATTGATGAGATTTGCCGGGAAAAGGGAATTAAAATAAAGGAAACCCCGGTAGGTTTTAAATATATCGGCAAAGCTATGCTTGAGGGAAATGTTTTAATTGGCGGAGAAGAAAGCGGGGGCTTGAGCATAAAGGGACATATACCTGAAAAGGATGGACTGCTTGCAATTTTGCTTATGATTGAAATTCAGTCATTTCTTAACAGGGAATATAATGGAAAATATCTATCTGATTATCTGGAGGATCTATATAATAAGTTTGGCACTTTTTATAATATTCGCTTGGATATAGAAGTACCAGGGGACAAGAAACAGAAAATAATGGACTATTTTAGCACTCAGAAGGGTAAAAAGATCGGCCAAAATAAAGTTTTAGACATTAACTCTAAGGATGGTGTAAAATTATTATTTGAAAAAGAAAAAGCCTGGCTACTAGTTAGGCCTTCCGGTACTGAGCCTTTAATAAGATGTTATATAGAAACAGTAAGTAAAAGTTTCTTTAATTTATTAAAAAACTATGTAAAAGAAAAAATAAATAATATAATAGCATTAGAAAATAATTAAAATGGATAAAGAAAAAAAAGAAAAAACAGAATCAATAAAAGAACTCCAGGTAGAAATTGGCGGAGAGGTTTCTAGCAATATTCTAGAAAGTATTAAGGATGTCCCGAAAGGATCAAGGGGATTTTTGATAATTAAGGGTCCCAATATAGGAGAGAAATTTATATTGGGAAAACCACCAGTTACAGTAGGACGGGATGCAAATTCGGATATTTTTTTAGACGATATAACTGTTTCAAGAGAACATGCCTCCATAAAAGAGGAAGGCGGCAACCTAAAGCTGGTGGATGAGGGGAGCTTAAACGGGAGTTACGTGAATGGCAAAAGGGTTGAAAGTTCTCCATTAAATAATGGCGATAAAATACAAATAGGAAAATATATCTTTTTATATTTCACGACTTAAAAATATGTGTCCGGAAAAAAATTATCTAACAATTGGAGAATTAGTAAAAAAGCTAAAATCCTTATACCCTGATATAAGTTCAAGTAAATTAAGGTTTTTAGAATCTAAAGGACTGATAAATCCTGATAGGGCTTCCAATAAGTATAGAATTTATAGCAGGGAAGATGTGGAAAAGATTAATTTTATACTAAAAATGCAAAAAGAATACTTTATGCCTTTAGAGGTTATAAAAGAAAAATTGTCTACAGTAGATTTTAAGAAAATTGATGAAAAAAATAATGCGTTACAGGATATACAGTTAAAATTAGGCGAAGAGTTTAAAGATTTTAAGCCTAAATCCTTGACTTTGGAAGAAGTAGTTGAAAAATTTAAGCTGCCATCTTCTTATATTAATGAGCTTATAGAATACAATATAGTTGAGGTAAAAGAAGAAGGTGAGCAAAAAATTATAAGTGGCGAGGATATTGAACTAATTAAAATAATAAAAGAGTTAGAGAATTATGGAATACATGCCAGGCACCTAAAATTATTTGATAACTTTGCAAGCAGACATGCATCTTTTATACAACAAATTGTCCTTCCCTTGTTATTGTCTGCAAATAAAGGCTCACATAAAAAAGCTAAAAAAGTACTTGAGAGTTTAGAAAGTTTTTTGAAAGATTTCCATTCAATACTTGTCAAAAAAAAGAACAAAAAATTTCTTAAAAAGCATAAATGATAAGAAATAAATCGCTAAAAATTTCCCTAGCAATATTTCTTTTTGCATTTTTTGTATTTTTTTCCTTTCCCTCAAACATCTACTCACAGGAAATAAGTGAACCGGAAATAATTGGAAAATCTGCAATAGCAATAGAAGCAACCAGTGGCGAAATACTGTGGGAGAAGAATGCAGAGAAGAGAATGTATCCTGCCAGTACTACTAAAATGCTTACTGCTATTATAGCCATAGAGCAAGTAAAAAATTATAATGAGATGGTAGAGATTTCTAAAAATGCTGCTGGCAGGAACCACTCTGCTTTCGGTTTTGAGGAAGGGGACACAATAAGCTTTAAAGATTTACTGAAAGCAGCCCTAATATGTTCACACAATAATGCTACTATAGCTTTAGCTGAGCATATTTCGGGAAGCGAAGAAAAATTTGTAGAATTAATGAATAAGAAAGCAAAGGAAATTGGAGCAAAAAGCACTTATTTTCAAAACACAAACGGACTGGATGCCAATTATCTTTACCATAAGTCAACTGCTAAAGATTTGGCAATAATAGCTAAATATTGCATGGGAAATGAAATGTTTAGGAATATTGTAAATACAAAAGAAGACATTATCAAGATAAACGACAAAGAGGTGGAAATAAAATCTACTAATAAATTGCTTTCCCTTGGCTTTGTTAAAGGAATAAAAACAGGGTTGACTAATAATGCGGGTTTTTGCCTGGTAACCTATTCTGATAAAAACAGTATCGAGGTTATATCGGTAATTTTAAATAGTGATTATAAGGAAAGGGAACAGGATGCTCTAAACCTTATAAATTACATTAGTGAAAATTATGGTTATGTAAAAATTGTTGATGAGGGCAAAGTGGCAAAAGAAATAAGTGTTGGTGAAATAAATACAGTTGGCATTAGCTTGTATACGGGCGCAAGTTATACAGATTTAATTAATGCTAATAAAGATGAAATAGTATATGAGTATGAAGTTAGTGAAGGTGTTGATTTACCCATACCGGCAGGCAAGGAACTGGGTAAAATGGGAATATATATTAATGACAGTAAGGTGGAAGAAATTCCTTTGATTTCTGGATATTCAGTAAGTAGCCCTTATATGGAACAGAAGATTACCGACAAAAAAGAAGAAAAGACAGAAAAAATCTTAATTTTTATATTATCGTTTTACTTTTTTATATTTGCATTTATAATGGTTAAAAATTTCTTTTTTAGGAAAAGATATTATTTATAAGATGAAGTGGAGGTTCTAAAAATTGGAGTTTGGCAGAAGCAAAGTTAAAATTTTAATTATAAGTTTTTTAGTGGTTATGGTTGCTTTTTCCTTTTTAGTAAGCAGCTGTTCTGGTGAGGAAGCTGTAGAGGAAAGCAAGCAAGAAGAACAGGAGACAGAAGAAGGAGAAGAGACCGATACTGAAAAAGAACAAGCTCCCCCAAGTAAAGGGGAGGAAGAAGAGGAACAAGAAGAAAGTGAAATTAGTAAAAAGATAATTACTGGAAATATAAATATTTTATCAGGATTGCAGATATCAGAAGAAATAAATGACAGCAGGCCTATTGCCATTATGGTTGAAAATAGCCCCCAATCCCGTCCGCAATCTGGTTTAGACCTTGCAGATGTGATATTTGAAGTAGTTGATGAGGGGGGAGTTACCAGGTTCGTGGCCATCTATTCTTCTTATGATGCAGAAACAATAGGTCCTGTAAGGAGTGCCAGGCAATATTATGCAGAAATTGCCAGGGGTTTTGATCCTGTTTATTGTTTTTGGGGAACATACCCGAAAGCTTATAAGATAATTGAAAATATGGATATGGACCTGTTAAGCGTTTTAGGCGACCAGAGTGGAAATAGCTCGATTACAGCCCAAGCATCCTACTGGCGGGATTCTTCAAGGGAAGCACCCCATAATGGGTATATGTCAACCTTGCAATTGAAGGAAGATGCAAAGAGATTAGAGTTTTCTTTGGAAGGCGGTCAATCTCCCTTTATTTTTAAGTTAGATGCACCCAACTCAGAGAGAGGAGCTATAGAAAACGTGACGGTAGACTTTTCTTATGAAAATTACCAGTGTGATTACGAGTACGCCAAAGAAAGCAATACTTATCTAAGGTTTCTTGGCGGAGTACCCCACGAGGACAGGGAAACAGGTGAGCAATTAACTGCAAACAATATAGTGGTAATGGTTACCGATATTGCAAATTCTGGTGATGCTGATGGACACATGATTGTAAGAACCACCAATAGCGGGAAAGCGCTATTTTTCATGGATGGCAAAGTAATAGAGGGTACTTGGAGCAGGAACAGCATATCAGAGCCATTTGAGTACAAGGACTTAGAAGGAAATGATATACTTTTTAATAGGGGAACTACTTGGATATCAATGATTCAAAGTATTGACAGGATAATTTATTAATTAGTAACATTGGAAATTAAAGATTTAAAAAAAGAACCGGAAGATTTAAAAGTAATTGGCAAGGTTATTTTTTCAAGATCACAAATAAAAGAAAAAATAGAGGAGTTGGGCCAAGAAATAACTAAAGATTATCAGGGTAAGGACCTGCTAGTGATAAGCATATTAAGGGGAGGAGTTTTTTTCCTGATAGACTTGGTTAGAGCAATCAATCTCCCACTGAGCATTGATTTTATGGGCATTTCCACTTATGGAATATCAGATACTAGTGGTGGAGTGGTAAGGATAACCAAAGACCTTGAAGAAACTATAGAAAACAAGGATGTATTAATCGCAGAAGACATTATAGATACGGGATTGACCATTAGTTATTTGCTGAGGAACTTAAAAGCAAGGTACCCTAAAAGTATTGAAATATGCACTCTACTAGACCGGGATATCAGGAGAATGACAAATCTTAATATAAAATATAAAGGGTTTAATATAGGGGAAAAATATATAGTTGGTTATGGTCTTGATTATAAGCAGAAATACAGAAACCTTGATTCTATTTATGAGCTTAAAATTGACGCGGTAAAACGGGATATTGAGTCCATCAAACAGAATTCCAAATAACCTAACTTCGCTTTATGCTGTTTGCACACCTATAATAAAAGCATATTAAGTGTTATAATTATTAAAAATTGACAAACATTATTTTGCCATGAATAAAAAAAATAATAAAAATTTAATAAAGATGTCCCTAGAGGGAGTAAGGATAGAAGTTCCCTCTCAAAAACCTATCATTCTTTTAAAAGAAGAGGAAGGGAACCGTTATCTGCCTATATGGATTGGAGCTTTTGAAGCTTCTGCTATTGCCTTAGAGGTTTCAAATATAAAAACTCCGAGACCTATGACACATGATCTGATGACAAATATGTTAAAGAAGCTTGCATGTAAGATAGAAAGAATAGAGATAACAGAAATTAAGGAAAATACTTTTTATGCTATTATTAGAATGCTTAATGGTAAAGAAGAATTAAAAATTGATTCCAGGCCATCGGATGCAATAGCACTGGCGGTTAGGAATGATTGTGAGATATATGCAGATGAATCTGTTTTAGACTCTGCGGGCCTGGAAATTCAGTCAATTGAAGAAGAAGTAGATAAGTTTAAGGACTTTCTTGATAATATTTATCCGGAGGATTTTAAAAAAGAAGAATGACAGAAGGTAAGAAACCTGAGATAAAAGATAATATAAATAAAGCTAATAAACCGGATTCAAAATTTATAAATGCAGAAAAAATAAAATTTGCACATGAGAGCGAAAAGGAATTTGCAAAGATTCTGGATTTCTATAGGATAAAATGGAAATACGAACCAAGAACCTTTCCAATAGAATGGGGCGAAGAAAACAATACCACTAGAAGCTTTACTCCTGATTTTTATTTAACTGATTATGACCTTTTTATTGAGTTAACCACTATGAATCAGAAATTGGTTACTAAAAAAAACCAAAAAATAAAGGCTTTGAGAAGAATATATCCTGACATAAATATTAAATTATTTTATAAAAAAGATTTCCATAGCTTACTTTTCAAATATATAAATAAATAGTTGAGATAGTTAATAAAATGGAAAAAACTAAACAGGGCAGCCTTACAGGTGATATAAGGCGCCTTTTTAGTAAATATGGAACAATAAAGGGTAGGCCAAGTATTTGGGACGCAATAAGGGTGCTGCTAGTTAAACCGGGGGTCCAAGCTTTACTATTTTACCGTTTTTATCATAAATTATATAAAATAAAGTTAAGGCTGCTAGCTGAAATTTGTGCAAGAATTAATTTTCTATTTACAGGTGCAGAGATTGATCCTGGTTCTAAAATAGGATCTGGCTGTAGGATATGGCATACCGCAGGCGTTATAATCGGCAGGGGGGTAGAAATAGGGGAGAACGTTAGTATATTCTCCAATGTAGTTTTAGGGGGGTTGGGCCATTCTATTTTTCATCATGGGAAACCAGGTTATCCTAGGATTGGAGACAATGTTAATCTATATACCAATGTTACAATTCTAGGACCAGTTAAGGTCGGAAACAATACTACTATCGGTGCCCATTCACTGGTGCTTGATTCTATTCCAGGGAATTGTTTGGCTGTGGGCAATCCTGCTAAAGTCATAAAAGATAACAATTAGTCTTGAATAAATTATAAAAATATTTTGCAATGGAAAAAAAATTGGTATATAGTTATACGTATAGTTAAACGTATAGATGGCACATAATGGTAACACAAAAAGATGTAGCAAAACAGGCTGGAGTCTCTAGCGCAACTGTATCAGCTGTTGTAAATAATAATAAATTTGTTAGCCCTAAATTAAGGGAAAAAGTTCTACAGGCAATTGAAGACCTTAATTATGAAGTTAATTCAATTGCTAGAAGCCTTAAAAGCCAAAAGACTTACACTATCGGGGTAATAGTCGGTAATGTATTATCTTATTTTTATTCAGTTATTGCAAAGTCGGTAGAAGATACAGCAAAAAAATATGGCTACAATATAATTTTATGTAATGGGGATGATGACTCCAGTGAGGAATTAAAATATTTGAAAATCTTAAATTCCAATAGAGTAGATGGAATAATTTTGACCCCCACTGGAAAAGTTGTAGATTACATAAACCATATTTTAAAAACGGGAACAAATTTAGTATTAATAGATAGGGTAATTGACTCTGTTGAGTGTGATTCAGTAATAGTTGATAATTTTAACGGAGCTTATGAGGCAGTTAAGCATCTTATAGATAATGGGTATGAAAAAATTGCAATCATTAACGGCTATGTAGACAGAACCACAGGTAAACAAAGGTTAGAGGGCTACTTGCGTGCTTTAAAAGATGCTGGCTTAAAAGTAAATAATGATCTTATAAAAATCGGGACTTTCAAAAAAAAGAGCGGATTGGAGCTATCCAAAGAACTTATTGAAAGAAACAGGCCTGAGGCAATATTTACTGCTAATTTAGATATAACTATGGGGGCTATAAAAACTATAAAGCAGTTGGGTTTAAAAATTCCTGAGGATATAGCAATAGTGGGTTTTGATGACCCCGAATGGAGTGGAATAGCCGAACCTCCGGTAACTTGTGTACGCCAGCCCACTTATAACTTAGGTAAAACTGCTACAGAGTTGTTAATAGAAAGAATTGATAAAAAAGATAAGGTAACAAATTTTCAAAACATAGTTTTGAAAACAGAGTTAATAATAAGAGGTTCTTCCGGGATGGCATAAATAGGTTTGACAAAAACCTCATTATTAATTATATTGGAAAGAAGTTTTACAGGTATGATAGGTATTATGTCTAAAAGAGAAAAAACTCCAAGAGTAATTATAGACAACATATTAGAAGATATTAAAGAAGGCAACCTAACCTCAGGTCAGGCACTTCCATCCCAAAAGGAACTTTGTAAAAAATATAATACGGGAAGGGGAAGTGTCAGGGAGGCATTGCAAGCGTTAGAGTTGGTTGATATTCTTGAGGTAAAACCTGGAATTGGAACTTTTATAAAGGACTTTTCACTAAGTTCTTTTTTTAATCCAGCCAGGTTAATATATAGGCCAGATGATAAGCTAATTCCAGACTTGTTAGAATTTAGAGAAATTTTTGAGACTATTGTGGTTAATATAGCAATAGACAATGCTACACCGGAGGATATAGATAATTTAAGGGAAAATTTGGAACTGACGAAATTTTATGTAGAAAAAGAAAACAAAAAACAATTTGTAAAACTGGATTATGAATTCCATAATAAGCTAGCAGAATCTACTAACAATGAAGTTATAAAAAATTATTTTGATGTAATTTTTCCTTTATTAAAATATAGTATTTCTGAAATTTTAATTGACACTACTGAAATACCAGGAGTTATGGTAGATACTTATAATGACCACAAAAAAATATTTGAAGGTATAAAAAACAGAGATAAAAAAAAGGCTGTGGGAAGCTTAAAAGACCATATTAATTTTGTTAAGAGGAACTTTAACTTAATTTCAAAAAATAAAATTCAAAACAAAAATTAATTTTTAAAAAAGAAAAAAAGGAGTTTAAATTGGCCAAAAAAGACTATTTTAGATCTATTCTGACTACCGGAAACTTTGGTTTATTTATTGCGGCACTGGCACTTTTTTTAGTCTTGACCTTTGCCTCTGAAAACTTTCTTAGCGCTTATAACATGTATACTCTGGGAAGAACCTTATCTCTTTATGCCTTTATAGGGCTAGCCCAGGGAATAGTATTGGTAGTGGGAGATATGAACCTCTCGGTGGGAGCAATAGGGGGGCTCGCTACTATTACTGCTGGCTATCTTATGGATATACATGAGATAAACGGGACAGTGGCAGTGGCAGCAGCTCTTGTAGTAGGCATTGCCTGTGGCGCTATAAACGGAGTAATTACAGCCAAGTTTGGCATAAATGCATTTATAGTAACCCTTGCTAATATGTTTGTGTTTACAGGCATAAATTTTGGTTTAACTCAAGGGTATTCATTTGTAAATATACCCTTATCTTTTACCACTATAGGCAAGGGAAGGATAGCAGGAATACCTTTCCTTATAATATTTACAGTATTAGCCTTTATAGTCCTATTTTTGTTTTTTAAATTCACTATAGCAGGAAGAAGGATACTTGCAGTTGGAGAAAACCTGGAAGCTGCCAAGTTTTCAGGCATCAATTCTTCTAATATAAAAATTTTAAGCCATGTCCTTTCAGGATTTGTAGCAGCTCTTGCAGCAGTACTTTATGTATCCAGGATGGGAACAGCTCCTCCTGTAACTGGGCAGGACTGGCTTATTATCTCTTTTGCAGTGGCAATACTAGGTGGAACTTCTCTAAATGGAGGCCTTATTACTGCCTTTGGACTTATGTTGGGCGCAGGGATTATGGTAATGATAAAAAATGGCCTGGTTATGCTTGGCACCAATGTATACTGGGAACAAGCATTTTTAGGAATGCTTATCCTTGTAGCTGTAGGAATTGATAGGGTTAGAAATATATACAATCAGAGAAGATTGCTTGAATAATAATTTGACTTTGGAGGTGATTAAAATGTAGTTATGCTCGATTTGTTAAGAAAAATTATTGTAAATCCAAAAAGAAAGGTGATTTAAATGAAAAGCAATATAACAAAAATATTAGTGGCACTGTTAGCGCTATCCATATTTACTGTACTACCACTAGCTGGATGCGCTCAACAAGCAGAGCCAGTTGCTGAAGAAGAAGCTCCAGCTGAAGAAGCAGAAGAACCTGCAGAAGCAGAAGAACCTGCAGCAAAAGAATATAAGATAGCTTCGTACTGGCCGGCAGTACACCCTTATTATGAGTCTGTTAAAAAAGGACTTGAAAAACACAAAGAAGACTTTGGTGTAGAAGTTCATTCCCAAATTGGAACAGACTGGACTCAGCCTACGGAAAATGAGCAGGTTGAAGCGCTTGTTGCACAGGGGTATCAGGGAATAATGGTATTTCCTCTGGATGCATCAGGTGCAAATGCCCTGTATGAAGAAGTAGTGGCCGAAGGTGTTCATGTATGCAACTACGGAGCACAAACCCAGGAACCTACACCTGCTTCATTTACAGTTGCAACTGACGTAAAAGCTGCTGCCAAGGCTGCAACAGAAAAAGTTTGCGAGGCCATGGACTACAGTGGAGGCATACTAAACGTGCTTGAAGTAGTAACAGATCCTAACACCATATTGAGAAAAGAAGGTGTTGAGGAAGTAGTTGCGCAATATGAAGATGTTGAGATAGTACAGACCATAGGTGATATGACAGCTATAGAAGAATGTACCGAGAAAGTATCAAATGCTCTAGCAGCACGGGGAGACGACATAGACGGAATAGTTACCACAGGATATAATCCTACAGTTGCTACAGCTCAGATACTTACCGAGGAGCAAAATGATAGGATTGCTTTTGTAGGAATTGACGATGATCCTGCAGTGCTAAAGGCAATAGAACAGGGCTATATAACTGGAACATTTGGCCAAAACCCATATTGCCAGGGTTATGTGACCCCACTTCTGCTTGAGTATCTGATAGATGGTCTAGAGCCAAAAGAGGATCATGTATTTATAGATACCTTCGGTGTTCTAATAACTGAAGATAATATAGATACTTTTGAACAGGAATTGTGGGATGCTGCAACAGATCTAGCAGACAGTGCAAAAGAAGAATACTTTAAATAAAGAATAAGGTAAAAAAGTAGGGGGTATATATGTTAAGAGTTGAAAATATATCTAAATCCTTTCCAGGAATTAAAGCTCTGGACAAGGTATCAGCAGAGTTTTCCCAAGGAGAGATACATGCATTGCTTGGGGAAAACGGGGCAGGAAAATCTACCCTGATTAAAGTAATATGCGGTGTGCATAAACCTGATACAGGGAAGATGTATGTAAATGGAAATGAGCTGGTAGTAGAAAACTTCATTGATGCCCTTAAAAAAGAGATAAGCGTTGTAAACCAGGAACTTCAGGTTCTTTCCAGATACAGTGTAGCAGAAAATATAATGCTGGATAAGATGAAAAAAAGGGCAGGATTTGTGCTTGACTGGAAAGCTATAAATAAAACCTCTAAGCGCTATCTGGATATGGTAGGCCTTGACATACCCCCTACAAAGCCTATTGGTGAGCTTTCTGTTGCCCAAAAGCAAATGGTTGAAATTGCTAAAGCCCTAGCCTCAAACTCAAAAATACTTTTGCTGGATGAGCCTACATCTGCAATTACAGAGACAGAGATTAAAACCCTTTTTTCCATATTAAAGGAGCTAAGAGAAAAAGGCATTGTAATATTATTTGTAACCCACAAGCTAGAAGAGGTATTTAGAGTTTGTGATAAGGTAACGGTTTTACGTGATGGAAAAAAAATAGGTACCAAAGAGATAGCTGAAGTGGACAGAAAAGACCTGGTTAAGATGATGATAGGAAGGGAAGAAAAAATAGAGGCATTTAGGTCTGAGGCCCAGGATAAGCAAAACATAGTATTAGAAGCAAAGGATATCTACAAAGAATATAAAGCAGAAGGATCTTCCTTTAAGCTATTTAAGGGAGAGATACTGGGATTTTATGGCCTGGTGGGTGCAGGAAGGACCGAGCTTGCAAGACTTATGATAGGAGAGGACAGAAAACAGTCAGGAAAAGTCTATGTGGGGGGTAAAGAAATAAATCCCCGCTCCATTGCAGACAGCCTGTACGAATACAGGATAGGCTATGTAACAGAAAACAGGAAAGAAGAAGGGCTTCTTCTAAACTCCAGCATAAAAACCAATGTAAATATAACAATCTGGCCCAGAATTGCCTCCCGTATTCTAAGGTTTGTAAGTGGAGGCAAGGAAATAGAAAATGCTGAAAATATGGTAGAGAATCTTGACATAAGGGCAACTTCCATAAATCAGCTTGCGCAGAAGTTAAGCGGTGGAAACCAGCAAAAGCTTTCCATCTCCAAGTGGCTGGTAGCAGACTGCGATATCATAATATTTGATGAGCCTACTATTGGGGTAGACGTGGGAGCAAAAGAGTATATCCACAAGTTGATATACAACCTTGCTCATGAGGAGGATAAATCAATAATCCTTATATCCTCTGATATGCCAGAAATAATTAAGCTAGCCAACAGAATTTATATATTCAGGGAGAAAAAAATAATAGGGGAAATAGAGGAAGTAAACAAAGACGAAGAAAGCTATAAGATAGTCTCTAACCAGATTGCAAGTTACTATGTATAAATTAATATGAATTATGGATTTACTGGTAAAATATTAAGGATAGATTTAACTGCTGGGAAAATTAATGTTGAGAAGAAAGATAAGCTTTTTTATAAAAAATATTATGGCGGGTCTTGCCTGGCCGCTTATTACCTTTTAAAAGAACTACCCAAGGGTTTAGATCCGTTCTCTGAAAATAATCTTCTCATTTTTTCAACCTCGCCGATAACTGGAGTTAATTGCCCTGGAACAGCTATGCATAATGTTGTTACAAAATCTCCTTTAACAAATCTGGTAGGCGAAAGCACTACCCCTGGATTTTTTGGACCTGAGATAAAAAAAGCAGGTTATGATGCGGTAGTAATTAGAGGAAAAGCAGAAAACCCAAGCTATATTTATATAAAAGACGGCCAAGTAGAAATAAGGGGTGCTTCACATGTTTGGGGTAAGCTAACCTCTAGAGCTTATGATATTTTAAAAAATGAGGATACAGAATCGCGTATAGCATTAATTGGCCCTGCCGGTGAGAATTTAATACGGTATGCTTCTATTGTAAATGATAACCTTTTTATTAGCTCTAGATGTGGTGTTGGCGCTGTCATGGGCTCAAAAAACCTTAAAGCTATATGTATTAGGGGAACTGGAAATATAAAGGTTAAACATGAAAAAAAGCTTGCTTCTTTATCTAAATATTTTAAGGATAATTTCCTAACCAATCCCCTCAATAAAAGCCAGCATGGTCCTGCCGGTAATGCTGGATATTTAAAGCTGATGTCTGATGGAGGAATGCTGTCTGCTAAAAATTTTCACACATCTACTTTCTCAGAAGCTGATGATATTGACGGGTTTCTTATTACTGAAAAATATAAACCGGAAAATATAGACTGTTACAACTGCTATGGTGGCTGTAAAAAAATATTGGAAGGAACAGATAAAATAAATGTTGATAATAGATTTGGCCTAATAGAATTAGAAAGCCTGTCAGCCTCGGTATACAATTTATTGATTGATGATTTAAATTCAGCATTAAAAATCTGGAACCTTATTTGTGAATATGGCCTGGATGGGACATCTTTAGGAATTACTCTCTCTTATGCCATTGAATGTTTTGAAAACGGACTTATTACAAAGGAGGTAACTTCAGGCTCTGAACTTAAATGGGGTAATCATAAAAGCATTATCGAAACTATTAAAAAAATTACTTATAGGAAAGATCTAGGTGACCTGCTAGCTGAAGGCGTAAAAAGGGCAACTGAGAAAATAAAAGGCTCAGTAAAATATGCAATGCACGTAAAAGGAATGGAGATCCCTGTACATGAGCCCAGGGTAAAGCAAATGCTAGGGCTAGGTTATGCGGTATCACCCATTGGCCCCTACTATACAGTTGTAGAGCATGATACAGATTTTGATTTTGATGCTGAACAACTATTTATGGATAAAGTAGCACCTTTAACAGTTTACGAAAGACTTTTTGCAGAAACCTTAAATGATAAAAAAGTCAGGATGTTTTATTTAATTCAGCCTGCCTTTTCAATGCTAGATGCGGTATGTGGGTGTATTTTTGCTTTTTCTCCAGTTAGGTTTTTTAACTTTGAACATTTGGTTGAAATAATAAATGCAGCAACAGGCTGGGAGAGTTCTTTGTTTGAAATATGGAAATTGGGTGAAAAAAGGATAAATATGTATAAGCTTTTTGCTGCCAGGGAAGGATTCAGCGCAGAAGATGATATTCTTCCGGATAGATTATTTAATCCAATTGAAAGCGGCCCCAAAAAGGGGATGACCATAAATAAGGACGAATTCATAAAGGCAAGGGATACATATTACAAACTAGCTGGCTGGGATAGTAAGGGAATCCCATCTTATCCTAAACTGCTTGAGCTGGATTTACTGGAATTTATAGAATAAAAAAATATATAGTAAAAATAGAAAAATAATGGGTAATAATAGCCAAAAAAGGTTATCTGAAACACTAAATCATAAACAACCTGATAAAATACCATTTGATCTCGGAGGGGCTTTAGTTTGCGGGATTAATGTTATTGCTTTAAAAAGGCTAAAGGAGCACCTGGGGTTAAACTCTGAGACAAAAGTTTTTGATAAGATTACCCAGATAGGTGAGGTAACTAACGATGTTATAGACAGATTGAAAATCGACATAATAAATGTAGCCCCAAACCCACCATCCAGGCCGGGCTGGGCAAGAGACCTGGGCAGGGAAGGTGATTACCTGAAGCTTATGGATGAATTCGGCATAGAGTACCGTATGCCTGTTGAGGGAGGTCATTTTTATGATATTTATAAAAGTCCGTTAAGTGATGCAGATTCTGTAGAAGACATTAATAATTATCCCTGGCCAGACCCGTTAGACCAGCAAAGGTTCAAAAACTTAAAAGCAAAAGCAGATAAAGTTATATTTGAAGATAAAAAGGCATATTTTCTCGAGAGAATGAGCGCGGGAATGTGGGAAAACGCCATGTGGATGACCGGTTATGAAAAATTTTTTACTGATATGATTATAAATAAAAAATTAGTCCATGCTATTATGGATAAATTTTTGGAAATAAAATGCAAGTATTGGGAGAAAGCGCTGGAAACTGTGGGTAACAATGTGCTAGTTGTATCTACAGCTGATGATTTGGGTACTAAAGAAGGTTTACTGGTATCTTTAAGCTTATATAAAGAACTTATTTGGCCATACCATAAAAAATTATTTAATTTTATAAAAGAAAAGGCAAAATCTAAAGTTTATATTTTTTTCCATTGTGATGGTGCTATAAAAGAAGCCATGCCCCTGCTTATTGAAGCGGGAGTAGATATACTTAACCCCCTTCAGGTAAATTGCAGGGGGATGAATACAAAAAAATTAAAAAAGGAATTTGGCAATGACCTAACTTTCTGGGGAGGAAGCTGTGATAATAATATTTTGTCTTTTGGGACTCCTGAAGAAGTTAGGGAAGAAACCAAAAAAAGAATTTCTGACCTGGCCCCGGGCGGAGGTTTTGTGTTTGCACCTATACATATAATACAAAGTTCAGTCCCGCCCGAAAATATCATGGCCTGGTGGGAGATTTTACAAAAATATGGAAAATATTAATTGGGGGTATAAATGAAATCAAGGGAAAGAGTAAGGAAAGTTTTACAACACCAGGAACCTGATAGAATCCCTATAGATTTAGGCAGCATGCGTTCTTCTGGTATTGCTACAATTGCCTATAATAAGTTAAGGGAAAAATTAAATCTTAATAAGGACAAACTTCCAAGAATGTATGATTTTATCCAACAGCTGGCTTATCCTGAAGAAGAGGTTATGGAGATGTTCCATATAGATGCAATAGATGCAGGGCAGGGGTTTTTACCGGCTGAAGACAAGTGGAGAAAGTGGGAATTAAACGATGGCTCAAAATGTCTGATACCAAAAATTTTAAATATTGAAATTGATGATAATGGAACTGTATATCTTATGGATAATGAGGGGATAAAGGTGGGGAAAAAGCCAAAATCTTCACTGTATGTAGACCAATGCTATTGGGTTTACCAGGATTTGGCATTCATACCTGATAATTTTAAGGATGAAGACCTGGATAGGCATGTTTGGGCAGTCCCTTCACCTCCATGGCATTTGGATATATTTGATAAAAATCAATTCAAGCAATTCGTAGAGGGCATTAAAAACTTGTATGAAAATACTGATTATTCCATTGTCCTGGCTGTAGGTTGTAACATGTTTGAAACAGGAACATTCCTTAGGGGAATGGCTAATTTTATGATGGACATGTATGCAGACAAAGAAAAAACTAAAAAACTTCTAGATAGGCTGGTTGAAAGGAATTTAGAAAAATTGGAAAAGGTAATCGATGGGGTAGGGGGTTATGTAGATTTGTTGCAGTTTGGCGATGACCTGGGTGGCCAAGACGGACCATTTATGTCGCCCGGAATTTATAAAGAGGTATTCCAGCCCCGGCATAAGAAAATGTGGGATTTCGTGCATGAGAACAGTAATTGCAAGGTATTTTTACATTCCTGCGGCTCAATATATGAACTCTTGCCTCATTTAATAGATGCTGGCTTGGATGTGCTAAACCCTGTACAAACTACTGCCAAGGATATGGAACCCAATAAGTTAAAGAAAGAATTTGGAAAAGATTTGGTATTCTGGGGCGGATGTTGCAATACCAGGGATATACTAGCAAAAGAAAGTCCGGAAAAAGTAACAGAAGATGTCAAAAAAAGGATAGAAATACTAGGCGAAGGAGGGGGACTGGTATTTAACCAGATACATAATATCTTGGCTGATGTACCCCCCGAAAATGTTATTTCAATGCTTGATACAGCTTATAATTTCGGAAAATATTAATTTAACCATCAAAGGAGAAGTAAAAACATGATCGAATTTAAAAAACCACAGCCTAAAAAAAGACTCCACGGGAACCTCCCAAAAATAGGAATACGCCCAACCATTGACGGAAGAAGAAAAGGGGTAAGAGAGTCTCTTGAAGAGCAGACCATGAACATGGCAAAGCAAGCAGCCGACCTTCTATCAAGCAACCTAAAACACTCTAATGGCCTACCTGTAGAGTGCGTAATAGCAGATACAACTATAGGAGGGGTGGCAGAAGCTACAGCAGCAGAAGAAAAATTTGAAAGGGAAGGGGTAGGTCTTACCATAACAGCTACACCCTGCTGGTGCTACGGGTCTGAGACCATGGATATGAATCCCCATCGTCCTAAAGCTATCTGGGGCTTTAATGGTACAGAAAGACCAGGGGCAGTATATCTTGCAGCAGTTTTGGCAGCCCATGACCAAAAAGGTCTTCCCGCATTCGGCATATACGGAAGGGATGTACAGGATGCAGGAGATACTTCCATCCCCGAAGATGTTAAAGAAAAGCTACTGCAGTTTGCCAAGGCCGGCCTTGCAGTAGCCACCATGAAGGGAAAATCCTACCTTTCCATGGGAAATGTTTCTATGGGCATTGGAGGTTCTATTGTGGATCCAGGCTTTTTTGAAAGCTATCTGGGTATGAGATGTGAATATGTGGATATGAGTGAGTTTATTAGAAGGATAGATGAGGAAATCTATGACAAAAAAGAGTATGATTATGCCATGGACTGGGTCAAAAATAACTTAAAAGAGGGAAAAGATAACAACCCCAAGGACATACAGCGCTCAAGAGCACAGAAAGATAAGGACTGGGGATTTGTGGTAAAGATGACCTTAATTGCCAGGGACCTTATGGTGGGAAATCCAAGGCTCGCTGATTTAGACTACGGCGAAGAAGCATTAGGCCATAACGCCCTTGCAGCTGGCTTTCAGGGGCAAAGGCAGTGGACAGATCATTTTCCCAATGGAGACTTTGCAGAAACTATCCTTAATACCTCTTTTGACTGGAATGGTATAAGGCAGCCATATATACTTGCAACTGAGAATGACAGCTTAAATGCAGTTCCTATGGTATTTGGCCATCTCCTAACAGATACTGCCCAGATATTTGCAGATGTAAGGACTTACTGGAGCCCTGAGGCAGTAAAAAGAGTAACGGGCTACAGCTTATCCGGCCATGCTGAACAAGGCATAATACACCTTATAAACTCAGGATCTGCCACTCTGGATGGAACAGGGCAGCAGGAAATAGATGGTGAGCCTGCCATGAAGCCCTTCTGGGAGATAACCGATGATGAGGCTACAAAATGTATAGAACATTCCCAGTTCAGGCCTGCATCTGTTGAGTACTTCAGGGGTGGAGGCTTTTCAGCAAACTTTCTAACCAGGGGAGGAATGGCTGTAACTATATCCAGGGTAAACATAATAAAGGGACTAGGACCGACACTACAAATTGCAGAAGGATATAGCATAAGTTTACCGGAGAAAGTTCATAACACCCTAAATGATAGAACTGATCCCACCTGGCCTACCACCTGGTTTGCTCCAGTAATTACAGGTAAAGGAGCTTTCAGGGATACATATACCTTAATGAACAACTGGGGAGCAAACCATGCAGTAATAAGTTATGGCCATATAGGAGATAAGCTTATAACTCTTGCTTCAATGCTTAGGATACCGGTTGGACTGCATAATGTTGGAGAAGAGAGGATATTTAGGCCAAGCGCATGGGCTGCATTTGGAACCAATGATCCAGAAGGCGCAGACTACAGGGCATGTAGGAATTTTGGGCCTCTATATATACAATATTAAAAACATATTAAAAGAGACGGGCAACATGCCAAACACAAAAAAATTGTAGAAAAAGCAATAGAAAAGTTAAACGGCATCCTAAGGCTAAAACCTGCCTGGATGGCAAGGGATATAGTAAAGCTGGGTAAAACCTTTAATGGTGAAGGTGAGCTAGAAACAACGATATACCTTGGATTAAAAAGTATAGAGTTTAAATTTATTATGATGCCTGAAATATTTTACTTTTTATATCCTACATTCTTATAATGGGTGTTTCCTAAGTGGGTTTTTACCTTTTACGATAGAGGGGGAAGGGAATGCTAAAAGGGGTTAAAAAGAGAGAAAATTGTTTTAAATAAACAAGTTGACATAATATATA
>CAYREF010000006.1:0-55442 GCA_964423265.1 uncultured Actinomycetota bacterium | reverse complement strand
ATGCTGCATCAATACCCTTTGCTGCCCTATAGGGCCTATGTGAAGACATTGCTTCAACAACATCGGCTACTGCTATTATCCTAGCACCTGGCAATATCTCGTCTCCTACCAGGCCGTTTGGATACCCACTACCATTCAACCTTTCATGATGCTGCAACACAATTTCGTCAATAGGCCAGGGGAAATTTATTTTCTTTAATATTATGCTCCCAAGTTTGGGGTGGGTCTTAATTAAGTTATACTCGATATCCGTTAACTTTCCAGGCTTTGATAATATAGAGGCAGGAATATTTATTTTACCCACATCATGAATTGATGCTGCAATTTTTATGGACTTAATCTTATTTTCTTCTAATTTTAATTCTTTTGCCAGTGCTACAGAAAGCCTAGCCACCCTTCTCTGGTGTCCTGCAGTATAGGGATCTTTAACTTTGATAATAAGTGACAAGGCTTCAATTGCCCCTAAATAGCTTTCGTTTTTGGTAGTATTTTTTCCAAGCACTTTTTGGCTGTCCGTTTCAATAATAGACAATAAGGCTGTGAAATTATATTCACCTTTTTCTAGAATTGACAATTTTATGTAAACTTCCTTTTCCTTTCCTGTCAATGTCCTTATTTTTGTATTAGCTACTGCTGCTTCCTTGCCCCCAGCGAGAGCAATTACTTGTTTTTTAAACACTGATAAAAAATCTGGGAGCAATATCCGGCTTATGTTCTTTTTAATCTTGCCTTTGGCCGCAGCCCCGCACAGCTTAAGTGCTTCCTGGTTAATATTTAAGATTTTTATCTTTTTAAGTAATTCCCTGGCTTCCAATTCTTTGTAATCAGTAAAGTTGTTTACATTTCCTTCTTTGCTTTTTTGTATACAAATAAAATTTTCTATTTCCGGGAAATCCAACTCCACCATTGCTACCGGGGATAAAGCAAATAGCTTTTTATATTTCTCCCTGCCCCTGGCATTTAAGCATTCCATTTCCATAAACCTTAATAAATTAGAATACAGTTTTTTTAAAACATTAATCTGGGTAAAATATTCATCTACTCCCTTTACCTCTGGATCGAAATCCAGCCCTAAATACCCATAATGGCAACCATCATATTTTTTTAAGGGAAGGTATACAGAAGAAGCGGGAGAACCAATATTTACCTTGTTGCCAGAACTTATATAGCTATAATCACTTATAGTAGAGGCAAACTCTTTTCTGCCTATGCTGAAGGGTTTTAGAAACTTCTCGCTTTCAGGCAACAGTTTCAGACCAACCTCTTTTACCGGTAGGAGCTCTTTCACTTTCCTCAGGCTATCCCCGAAAGTATTTTCCAAATTATTAACTGGAGGCGGACATAATTCATCCAATAACTTCTGGAATTTTTCTAGACACATCCCTCCCTTGATTTTCTCTAGCCGGGCTGCCACCTTTTCCAAATTCCTTGCCAAGCCTGACAATCTGCTTATAGTTTTATTGGAGAATTCTTTTTTCCTGCAGGAAAAAAGAAATAGGGATGCTCTGCTACCTAGATAAGTAAAAGAAAAGATGGAAATGGATTTATAGCCATAACCCTTAATTTTTGCATTAATTCCACTGTTGCCTAAATCCTCTAGTGTGCAGACATCCTTGCCAAGCTCACATCTTGAGACCAGTAAGTTTAGAAACTTTTTAAAATCTTCACTAGTATCCCTGCGGCTATAAATTTTTCTCTTCGGCCTGCCATTACTACTAGCAAGGATGCAAGAATAATCTGATAAAAAACTTTTATCCAGAATGCTGGTAATTTCCGTAAATATATAATTGATATCATCTTCATGGATTAGAAGCTGATTGATTAAATCTAAAACCTCTAAAAGATTATATTTACATTCTTTGCCATCAATCATTAATAACCTTATATTTACATGTAAAAGTATTTTTATATATTATATATAAAGTATTTACTTATTATATATTATTAAAAAATAATGTAAAATACTACCCCTCCTGTTTTAAATTGCTTTTTTGCCTTAAATAGTGGGACCTACGCACCTCTAATTAACTTGTTGATTTAATTGTCAACGAAAATTGGCCAGGATTTCTTATTTTGTATTTTCTATTGAGGTAGTATTTATTTAAAAATTAATTTGCTCTATGGATTATTCAAATAAATGCTTCGGTAAAGCCCTAGAAGAAATAATTAATAAGAAGAATATAAAATTGAGGAGCCTTGCCCATAAAACCAACCTTGATTACAGTTATTTTAGCAAACTTAAAAAAAGGCATAACCCGCCTCCACAAGAAACCATTGAACTTATTTCTAAAGGCCTGGATATCAATCCTGAATATTTTTTTGAATACAGGCTTGAAAAATTAAAGTTGCTGCTCAAATACAATCCTCACCTTATAGATAAGGTTCTCTCTTATGCGCAAAATTTAGCGAACAAAAGGCAACCAAAAGTTGCTGAAGATAAAAACCCTTTCACAAATAACAAAAAATAGGGTATTTTTATCTTATGGATCCAAATTATGCATCCAGAATTTTAAACAAACTGTTAAGCAATTGCATCATTTGCCCCCATAAGTGCTTGATTAGCAGGGCAGAAGGGGTAAAAGGATTCTGCAAAGCTCCTGCTAGACCAGTCATTTCTTCATCTATGCCCCACCATGGGGAGGAGCCACCCATTTCGGGAACCGGCGGATCTGGAACCATATTTTTTACATACTGTAATATGAGATGTGTTTATTGCCAGAACTATCAGATAAGCCAGCAGCATGAAGGCAGAAAAATAAAAGTAGGGAACCTGGCAGAATTAATGCTGGAATTACAAAATAGAGGTTGCCATAACATTAATTTTGTTTCCCCTTCTATCTGGATCCCTCAAATAGTATCTGCAATCGCCATTGCCAAAAAATCAGGGTTAAATATTCCGCTTGTATTTAATACAGGCGGTTACGATAACCCAAGAATTATAAAAATGCTGAGAGGAATTATAGACATCTACATGCCCGATATAAGGTATAGCGATAATGAAATGGCCAAAAAATGTTCAGGCGTTAACAATTATGTAGATTATAATCATAAAGCCCTTATTGAGATGTACAGCCAGGTAGGAGGATTAAAGCTTGGCAACAATGATATTGCAAAAAAAGGGATGCTCATCAGGTTGCTTGTCCTACCTAATAATGTTGGGGGAATTAAAAAAACTATAGATTTTATAAAAAACAGCCTGTCGACAGATGTTTACCTGAGCATAATGGCTCAGTATCATCCAACCTTTAAGGCCAGCCATTATCCGGAAATAAACAGAAGCATTACTTCAAAAGAATACTACCAGGTAGTAAAATATGCAGAAAAGAAGGGCTTTACTTCAGGATATATCCAGGACTATGTAAAAAATGATCCCTTTATGCCTGATTTTAAGGATAGGGAAGTTTTCAAATTCTACCGGGACGAAGGTTAGCCTACCTATTGGCTTTCCACCCTAATATTTCACTCCAGCTGTAAGTATTTAATACGTCTTTACTGCCCAGACCGGCCCGTCTTGCGATATCTACTCCCAACCTTATATTATCCAAATTAGCAGGCCTATGTGAGTCAGTATTTATGACAATTTTTATCCCAGCTTTCTTTGCTTTCCTGGCATTTTCCTCATTCAAGTCTAACCGCAGGAAATATGAATTAATTTCAAGACCCTTATTATATCTTCTTGCCTCCTCTATTACCTTATCCATATCTATAAAATGTGGAGCCCGGTTATCAAAAACTACTGCAGTAGGGTGACCTATAAAATCAACATATTTATTTCTCAAGGCATTAGATACCCTTAAGTTATTCTCCCTGCTACTGTATTTATAACTTGAATGCATGGATCCTATGACAATATCAAGTTTGCTTAATATTTCTTCTTCGTAGTCCAGCCTGCCCCCCGCTTTGATATCTACCTCAGATCCCATTAATATTCTAGCCTTCCTGGAAATTTTATTAAAACTGCCCCTATGGTTTAATTTATCAAGAAGCCTTTCTTCACCCAGGCCATTGCCATGAATATTGCTTTTTGAGTGGTCAGTCAAAGCCAGATATTGGTAGCCGTATTTGTCAATAATCTTTGAAAATTCCTTATCTTCAATCAGGCCGTCGCTCCATTTGGAATGGGTATGCAGGTCGCCTCTTATATCTTTTATGCTTAAAAGATTAGGCATATTACCTGTCCGGGCCAAGTTTATCTCATCTTTTCCTTCCCTGAGTTCCGGGGGGATAAAGCAGAGCCCCAAATTATTGTATATTTCCTCTTCACTTAATGCCGGTTTTGGGAAGTGCATCTTTCCCTGCTTACAGAATCCCCAATCCCTTGCTTTATTTTCTACAAGGGATATATGTTTTTTACTACCTGTACAGTAAAATAACTGTAAAGCCCAATTATTTTCTGTAGCCAGGATTACCTCCAGATCCAAACCAAATTTAGTCCTATACCTATAGCTTATACTTTCCCCAATTATTTTCTGGCTCTTCTTCGAACTTATGCCTTCAAATTTCAATAGATTATCTAAAAATCTTATGCTTAACTGCCGGTTAAGCTCCTTATTATTAAAATCAGTTAAAACTAGCAGGTCTATATCCCTAACAGCTGCTTTTCTTCTCCTAAAAGAGCCCACCAGTTCAAGCTTTTTTACCTCTTTTATACGCCTTACCTTTAACATGAATGGCTTTATCAGATTTTCCATATATCCTCTTGGCATATAGTCCCTTACATTCTCATAATAGCCTATGGTTGCCTTCAGCCTATCAACCGTAAAACCATCCAGGTATTTAGAAATATCTTTAGAATTAATCTTATCCTTTAAATCCTTTATATCTTTTGCACTCAGGTTTTTATATATTTTTTCCATCTTCTTTCTGCCAAGCCCGCTCATCCTTATAAGCTTAAGTAAGCCTTCTGAATATTCACTGGTTATCTCCTGATACTCTTCTATATATCCCTCGCTAAAATACTGGTCAGTATATTTATAAGCCAAGCTATTCATGCCGGGAAGATCCCGCAACCTGCCTTCATGATATACTTCCTTAATATCACCAGGATAATCCCTTATAGTTCTGGCAGCACTCATGAGTAAAAGTGCTTTTTTCTGGTCTGGGTTTGCCTTGTTTAATTCTGCAATATTAGTAAGGATATTTCCTAATCTTAAGTTTTCCATCTAAACCTTGCTTTCTATTAAAGCTAAATTAACTATGTTAATATAATAAAAAAGGTTTATAAAAAAAGACATTATACACAAAAAATTAAAAACTTTCACCAACAAAATGGACAACAAAATGGACAATACTATGAACTTTAAAAATTTAAGAAAGCAAATGGTAGAAGCGCAGCTAGTTTCCAGGGGGATAAGTAACCCAAAGGTTTTAGAAGCTATGGCTAAGGTACCGAGGGAAAAATTTGTCCCTGAAAATAAAAAAAGCCAGGCTTACTGTGACGGGCCTATGCCTATAGGCAGCGGCCAGACAATATCTCAGCCCTACATAGTTGCCTACATGACAGAACTTTTAGAACTAAGCGGCAGGGAAAAAGTGCTGGAAATAGGTACAGGTTCCTGTTACCAAACAGCCATACTGGCCGAAATTGCAAAAGAAGTCTATTCAGTTGAAATAATTGAAGAGTTTTATAGTAAAGCCCAAAAAATGCTTAAAGATTATCCTAATATCAATTTGGCAAACAAGAATGGTTATTATGGATGGGAAGAGCATGCCCCTTATGGAAGGATAATAGCCACTGCAGCCCCCAAAAAAATTCCCAAGCCCCTTATAGAGCAGCTTTCCAATGGGGGTATAATGGTAATCCCGGTAGGGTCCACAGGCTTTAACCAAACTCTCTACAAAGTTACCAAGAAAAATAATAAAATAGCAAAGAAACCAATTTGTGGAGTAGCATTTGTCCCTTTAAAGAAAAAGTTTTAATTGGGAAGAAGGAGTTATGAGAACTGGATCAATGAAACTCCCCCTGCATGGAGGAAAAGCTCCCTACTGGCTATTTAGCAGGATGAAAAAAATGGCAAGGGAAATACTGTTACTAATGATTTCAGAGTATGGAGCTGTGGAAGTCTTGCAAAAAATATCGGACCCTTTATGGTTCCAGGCTTTAGGTTGTGTATTGGGTTTTGACTGGCATTCAAGCGGAGTTACAACCACTGTCTGTGGCGCCCTGAAAGAAGCAACAAAAGGACTTGAGAAAGACCTGGGGCTTTTTATTGCAGGAGGCAAGGGAGGCACTTCAAGAAAAACTCCCTCAGAGATAACAGCTGCCTCCGAGCTGATGGGAATCGATTTTAAACATCTTGTCTATAATAGCAAAATAGTGGCAAAAGTAGATAGCTCAGCCTTACAGGACGGTTACCAATTATACCACCACTGCTTCTTTTTTACCGGTGACGGCAAGAACTGGTCCGTGGTCCAGCAAGGAATGAATGATAGCAATAAGAGTGCAAGAAGATACCATTGGCTTAGCAATAAAGTCAAGGATTTTACTACCGAACCTCATAATGCCATATGCTGTAACCAAAAAAATGTAACCCTTAACCTAATTGACAAAGAAAGCAAAGCGGCAAAAGAAGCTATAACCCAAATTGCCACTGAAAAACCCAAGTTAATATTAAAAGACTTAAAGTCCCTTAAAAAATCCCAGGAAAAAAACTATTACCTTCCCAAAAGGCATTATATCAAGTTAAGCGACATGGAATTCAAAAGGCTGGATAGAGTATTTTCCAACACTTATAACAGAAAGCCCGAAAACTTTGAAAAGCTTATAGCTATAAAAGGAGTAGGCCCCAAAACCGTTCGAGCTTTAGCCCTGGTGTCAGAATTAATTTATGGCACAAAATACAGCATAAAAGACCCTGCCAGGTTTAGCTTTGCCCATGGAGGCAAGGACGGAATCCCCTACCCTGTAGACAGGGAGGAATATGACAGATCAATAGACATATTGCATAAGGCAGTAAAAGAAAGCAAGATCGGTAGAACTGATAAAGCCAAAGCAATAAAGAGGCTGGCAGACTTCTATGGATAAAAAAGAAATAAGTAAAATTCTAAAAGAGATATCAACATTTTTAGAATTAAAAGATGAAAACCCCTTTAAAATCAGGGCTTACGAAAACGCAGCCAGGGCGCTTGAAGCCTCAAACATAAGCTTAACCCGGGATGTAGAGGTAAAAAACCTAGAAAGTATAAAAGGTATTGGCAAAAAAATAGCAGCTAAAATAAAAGAATTAATAGATACCGGCAACCTTAAGCTCTACCAGGACCTTAAAGAAATCATCCCCGAAGGCTTGGTTGACATGCTAAAAATACCCGGCCTGGGGCCAAAAAAAATAAAATATTTGTATGAAAACCTGGGTATAGAAAGCATTTCTGAACTGGAGCTAGCATGCAATGAAAATAAATTAATTGACTTGCCAAATTTCAGCCAAAAAACACAACAAAACATATTAAAGGGTATAAGCATTATAAAGCAATACCGGGGGAAATATCTTTATTCAGACTTTTTAGACCAGGCTGAAGAAACATTTAGCCAAATTAAGAAAAACAAATATGTTATTAGGGCAAGCATAGCTGGAAGTATGCGACGCAAAAAAGAAATAGTAAAGGATATTGATATAGTAGCAAGCACCAACAATCCCACAAAATTAATGGGATTCTTCACAAGCCTAAACCAGGCCGAAAAAATAGTTGCCAGGGGAGACACCAAGTCAAGCATAATGCTTGAGTCAGGAATACAGGTGGATATAAGAGCAGTAGAAGATAACCAGTACCCTTATGCTCTACACCATTTTACAGGCAGCAAGGAACATAATACTGCACTGAGATCTATGGCTAAAAAAATGGGCATGAAAATAAATGAGTATGGGATATTTAAAGGCAGCAGTCTCATAAAATGCAAAAATGAAAAAGAGCTGTTTAATTTGTTTTCAATGGACTACATTCCACCTGAACTGAGGGAAAATTTTGGAGAGATTAAAGCTGCAAAGAAAGGCAGCTTACCCAAGCTAATTGAGGCAGAAGACATTAAAGGCATCTTCCATATCCACACAAAATTTAGTGATGGCAGCATGAACATTAAGCAAGTATGCAAAAAGCTACAGGATATGGGAATGCAATATGCAGGCATAAGTGATCACAGTAAAACGGCAGCATATGCAAATGGCGTAAAAGACCCCGAAATAGATGACTACCTAAGGGAAATGGAATCTGCTGAACAGGATTTTAAAGGTTTTAGGATTTTTAAAGGCATAGAAGCAGACATATTGGCAGATGGGAGCCTGGATTATAGCGGCAGGGTGCTAGAAAGGTTTGACTTTGTAATAGCTGCCATACACTCCAGTTTTAATATGCCGGAACAGGAAATGACAGAAAGGATAATAAAAGCAATTGAAAACAAGCATACCACTATTCTGGCACATCCATCCGGCAGGATACTCCTTGCCAGGGACCCCTATAAGGTAAATATTACAAGAATTATAAATGCGGCTGCAAAAAACAGCGTAGACTTAGAATTAAATGCCAATCCCCACCGCCTGGACCTTGATTGGAGAATGCTAAAATATGCTAAAGAAAAAAATGTAAAAATCTTTATAAACCCAGATGCCCACCACCTGGATAATTTAAGTGACTACCGCTACGGAGTGCATATAGCAAGAAAAGGCTGGCTTGAAAAAAAAGATGTAATTAATACAATGGATTCTAAACAAATAGGTAATTATTTAAAAAAGAAAAAAGGACAGACAAATGGAAAATAAGTACCCACCTGCAATAGATAATATTGATAAAATAATCAAAACATTAGAAGAAGAATATCCTGATTCCACGGATACAACCTTAGATTACAATAACCCTTTCCAGCTACTTATAGCTACCATACTTGCAGCTCAAAGCACTGATAAGCTAGTAAACAAGGTAACCCCAAAACTTTTCAAGAAGTACAGAAAGCCCGAAGATTTTGCCAACGCAGAACTAGAAGAGCTTCAGAAAGATATTAAATCTACTGGTTTTTTCAGAAACAAAGCTAAAAGTATAAAAAATTGCTCTAGGGATATAGCGGAAAAATTTCAGGACAATGTCCCCCAAAACTTGGACGATTTAACTTCCCTTCCCGGTGTAGGAAGAAAAACTGCTAATGTGGTCTTGGGTAATGCTTTTAAAAAACAAGCAATTATAGTTGACACCCACATGAAAAGGATTTCCCGGAGATTAGGACTTACCACAAATTCAGACCCTACAAAAATTGAATTTGACCTCATGAATTTAATTCCCAAAGATAAATGGACTGATTTTTCCCATAAAATTGTCTCTTTTGGAAGAACTATTTGCCTAGGAAGGAACCCAAAATGCAATGTCTGTAATTTATTAAAATACTGCAGGTTTGGCCAGGAAAATGCTTAAAATTTTCTGACTTTTTCATCAATTAATGATATGCCAGCTATAATTAATAATAAAAAACTCAAACCTAAAATGATAATCGTCTTTTTCATATTCCTTTTCCTAAAGTTGATTTAGCTAAAGAAGCATGTTTTACTCCTTTTACTGACCTAAGTTCAGATTCAAGCTTATGAACTTCATCTATCTGGCCTTTAACAATTATTACCTCAAGGCACATCTTATGGTCAAGATGTATATGCTGGCTTGAGATTATCAATTTCTGGTGGTGATGCTGTATGCCAACCAAAATATCCATAAGGTCCCTTTTATGGTGATCGTAAACCATAATAATGGCCCCGGCAACAGCCTGGCTTTCCCCCAGCCATTCCTGTTTTACAAACTCTTTTCTTATTAAATCCCTGATTGCTTCAGACCTGTTTTTGTAATTATTTTCCTTTATAAATCTATCAAATTTTTCAAGCAAGCTTTCTTCCATTGAGACGCCAAACCTTTTTAATATTTGCATGAATATTCTCCTATCCGCTTTTATGTAGTAATACAGTTAAGCTAACATGTTTTTTTCATCAAATTTACCCTGGCCCCCCGGCCCCAGCAAACTGATTTCCTTATATCCGGCATTTTTAGCCATTTTTAAAAACAAATTTTTCCTTAAGGTGCAAAGGTAAGAGGTGTTCTTAAAAAAATCTATCAATTCGCCATCCATATTTAGTACTATAAACAAAAAGTCAAATTTAGTTTTTATCCTCTGGTATTCAAAATGCTTAAGGGAAATATATCTCCTGCCATTATATTCAACAGATTTAGGCCGGTAGTAATTATTGCTTTCTATTATTTTTTTATTAAAATTTAAAAACTGAAGAACAGCTACGCCCCCGGCATTTAGCTTTTTTTTCATGTGCTTTAAAGCTAGCTTGACCTTCCTCCTTGTTCTAAGCAAGGGCAAGGTATTACCTACCGAGATTATCAGGTCAAATTTTCCTATATCCAAATTATTTAAATCTTCAAAGCCGGCAATTATTAATTTAACCTTGCTGGATTTTACAATCTTTTCTCCCGCGTATTTTATATTCTCCTCCATCGGATCCATTCCTACCAGTTCTGGTATATACTGGGACAAAAATTCAACATGATGCCCAGTTCCGCACCCAATATCCAGCATCCTTTTTATTTTCTTTTCCCTGGTTAGCCTCAAAAAAAGATTTTTTTCTTTTTGAAGCCTTGCCTTCCAGTTGACCTGTAAGTCATAAATTACCGGATCCACTCGAAAGTTTTTATTATCCAACTTTATCTCCTATGGTTAGAATATTATTTGAAGAATATTGCTTAGCCAATTTTCTTATCTCGTCTTTTACCGAAAAGTAAACAATAGACCACCCCTGCATCACCAACTTATTCAAAACCTCAAATTGAGCTTCCAGCCTTTCCGCATCAGAGTATATAAAAGCGTCATCTACTATAAAAAAAGCAGGCTCATCTAAAATTTTTTCGGCCAATGCAACCCTTACTGCCATATACAATTGGTCATAAGCCCCCTTGCTTAGTTTGCTATCATCCATAGTATTGCCATTGCTGTTAGCAACCATAACCTTTTTTTTATCAGCATCATAAAAAACTTTCTTATACTTGTTCAGGGTAATTTCTGAAAAATAGCCAGAGATACTTAAATTTTCAAATAAGTCAGCTACCTTAATCTGTTCATCCCTTAGTATATCTTCAAATATACCTATAGCTTGTTTGGATACGTTATATGCATTCTTAATTTTTTCAGCCTCTGAGTTAAGGGATTGCAAAGCTGTTTTTAAGCTGCTCAAATTATTAACCTTTATCTTATTTAAAAAATCTTCCGACAGCAAGTTTAAATACCTTGACTCCAATTCTTTTATTTTATAATTATGACCATCAAGTTTTTTAGCTATTTCATCTTGTTTTAGCTGGAGGCTTTCAAGTTCCCTCTTTTTCTCCTCATAAAATTGCTGGTTGTAATCTTTATCAATTTTTTCTAATTCCTTCCTTGGTTTTGTTTTTTCAATATTCTCTTTTAGAAAACCAAGCTCTTCTTCCACAGTTTCTGCAGTTAAATTGCTAACCTCCAATTCTAATTTATCCATTATTAACCTATAAGCTCTAAAAATTTCTGTTTCCAATTCCCTTTTTTTATCTAGTTTTTGCCTATAAATATTGGTGTTTGCAATATTTAATTCCCCAATCTTATTATGGATACTACCCTTTATTTCTTTTATTTCTCTCTCGTTGCTTTTTAATTCTGCTAACAGCCTTTCTCTCTGTTTTTCATTAGCTTTCATTTCACTTTCAATGCTTCTCAAATTATTATCTAATACGCTTTTGGTTTCCAAAAAATTGTTAGCTTCAAGAGGAATTTCTCCTATTTCTGTTACCTTAATACCCAAACCCAGAAAGCCATTTAGAATCTCTTCTTCGCTCCGCTTAGCACTAAAAACTTTTTTTTGCCCTAAAAAATATAGGATAAAGAAAACCACAAACATAATTCCAAAAAATATGGGTGGAAAGGCATAAAATAAGCCATTAAATAAAAACAGCGGTATAATGCTTATTCCCGATAAAGCTAGAAATATTACCATAAAAACTAAAGGCAACCTTGAAGTTCTGGTTTTTTGTCCTTCTATACCCTGTGCTTTTTGCTCTAACCTTACTACCTCCTTTTCCTTTTCCCTGTAGGGAGCCAGCTCAGAAGAAAGCTTTGCTGCTTCTTTTTTAAAACTATCCTGTCTCTCCTCTAATCTCTTTAGGTCAGCATTGCAGCTTTTCTGCCTCTCCGAAAGGTTATTTAATTTATTATTAAAATCTATAAGCTGCTGGTATTCTTCTTCACTAAATGCACTATACCCCTTATACTCCCTTAAAGTACTTTTAAGCTTCCTAAAAAGTTCCTTCAATTCCAAATAATTTTTATGTTTCAAATTTCTTTCTGCAAGGGATATTTCTTTTTTAACCTCCCTTATTTTCTGGTTTATCTTAAGCTGTTCTAACTCTAAACTGTCTAAGCCATTTTCTTCCACTTCTTTTACATATTCTTCTATATCCTTAATCAATTCCCTGCAATCTGTTAATCTGCTCTTTATTTTACCGTAACCCTTTTTATCTGAAAGGTCTGCATTACTGGATGCAGAAGTTAGCTTGCCATAATCCATTAATTCAGCCATCAATTTGTTAATTTTTTCTGTCTCCAGCCCAGTTAGCCTATCTGTAATTTTATTAAAATAAGAATCCTCTTCCCTTATGGTTAAGTCGCTATTTCTTATCACAAAAATATTTCTTAAATCCGTGGAATCTATGCGGGCATACTTGCTTAGACTTAGTTCCTTATCCAGCTTTATTTCCTCATTGTTGTTGTCCTCTAATACCAGGTACCCTTCTGGAAATTCTTCCACCCTATCTATTCCGTCAAATTCTTTAATTTTTTTGCCAAGCATTATCTTTAGCAAAGCATCTATGGTTAAGGTCTTTCCGGCCTCGTTTTTTCCATAAATTATCTGGGTCCCTCTCCCTATATCCAGCCTTATATCTCTAAGCGGCCCATACCTGTTTATTAAGATTTTCTTTAACCTCATCTGCTACCTGCTATATCTTATTTTGGAAAACGATAATTTTACAATCCTATCAATCTCACCTTTATTGCTTGCATTCAAATCCAAATTTTCTAACTTTTCCCTGAATTTCTTATACAGGGGTTCCGTTATTACCTCACTTACATCCCTATACCTGTAATCTACGCTTATCCTATCCCTATAACTGCCTAATATGTTATCAATTTTCCTTTTTAAGCTTTTTTCTCCACTGCTTATAAAGCCATCAATAATAAGGGTTAATCTGGCAAAATTAAAAT
The DNA here is from genome assembly GCA_964423265.1 of uncultured Actinomycetota bacterium. Lineage (GTDB taxonomy): Bacteria > Actinomycetota > Humimicrobiia > Humimicrobiales > Humimicrobiaceae > M55B165. The sequence continues at coordinate 42,187 of CAYREF010000006.1, read as the reverse complement.
TATATTCTTTGATTTTTTCTTTTAAAGCCTCCAGGGTTTCAGCTTCTTTTTCCGGTTCAAACAAAAGATAAACAGTTTCATAATATACACTGTTCAAATTTACCGCCCTTACTGTATCTTTGGCAGTATCAATTAAAGCTACATTTCTTATGCCGGTTTCTTTCCTGGTGACAGAAACCGGGCTGCCGGGATAAATAAAGCTGCTGCTGTCCGAAATTTTGCTTAATACAAATCTACTATGAAAATGACCGGCTAGTATGTAGTCCAAGTTAAGGTCTGCAAGCACCTTGGAACTAACCGGAAGATAAGCTTCGCTTTTTTCCTGACTTTCCTCAAATTCGCCCATATCCAGTGAGCAATGCAACAGCAGTATATTGGTTTTTTTAGGACTCATTTCTTTTTTGATGTCAAATAATAATTCATTAAAACTCTGGTTGTAATACGGTACAGCTATTACCTTTACCTCTTCGGAATCCAGGACATCAAAAGGTCTCCTGGTAATTACCTCAAGTGAATCACCAAAAAACAAATCCTCAGGATAAGAACCGTAGTCATGATTGCCAGGAATTAAGTATACTCTGAAAGGAAGGGAGGAAAATTTCTTCCTTAACTCAGGCCTGTAATGCTGGGCATCCTCCCTGCTATCAAAAAAGTCCCCAGCAAATAGCAATAAATCTGCGCCTTTCTTTCCGGATATCCTTAATATTTCATCCAAAGCGCCGATTCTTTCAGGATATTTTACATTTAGATGTAAATCTGAGCTATGTATTATCTTCAATTTCTTTTAAAATAGGTAATTTATCTTTTTTTAAATAGGCGGTTGCCTGGCAAGAAGCAACTGTATCATTTAAGCTATTTTTTACGATTATATTATAAACAGAAATTTTCTTCCCCCTGCTTATCTGGGTGGCTTCTGCTGTAAGGGTCTGCCCTGCCCTTGCTGGCTTAATATAATTTATGGACATGGATAATGCAACTGCAATATTACCATAAGAGTTTGCAGCTGAACCAAAAGCAACGTCAACTAAAGAGAAAATTGCTCCTCCATGAGTAATTGAAAAAATATTGTTGTATTTTTTATCAGCCTTCATCTCTACTACTGAATGACCTTCCTCAAGCTTTAAAACCTTGAGGTTTAATAAATTAACATAAGGCTCTTTTTCTACAAATTTTTTAATTAATTCTAATTGGCTGTTGCTCATTTTTAACCTCTTTGTTTCTTTTTTATGTTATATTATAATAATGAAAAATTACAATTAAATATAGGGGATATATGAAAGTTTTAGATAAAATAGAAATGGATATACCAAAAGACATTGGCAAAGATTTTTTAACTAAGCTTATGGGCGGAAGATTAAACCCCAAGCTAGAGAAAATTCTGGAAGAGAAAAAACAGCGATGCATAGAAAACATTGAGCCAAAAGCTATCTATGATAAATTCAAAATAGAAAAAATAGAGGATCATACAGTATATTTTGGAACTAAAAACACCTTCAAGGGCCCCAATATTGCCAAAATCCTTACCGGTTCAGAAATTGCCCTCATATTTGTGTTCACCCTGGGCGGAAAAATAGACAAAATAATAAAAGAAACAACCAAAAGTGGAGATACCCTTTCTACTATTGTAATGGATACTATAACTACAAGCCTGCTAACACTTCTGGGCAAGCATTTCACAGAAATTGCTAAAAAAGAAGGTAGGGAAAAAGATAACTGGAATGCAACCTGCACCTATTCACCCGGCCAGTATAAATGGACTATAGAAGAGCAAAAAGAAATTTTTAAAATGCTTCCTGCCGATAAAATTGGGGTAAAGCTAAATCCAAGCTATCTAATGGTCCCTTTTAAATCAGTTTCCGGAGTTTATGGATTCGGCCCAGAAAACAAGATAGACAAAACCAAGGTTGCCTGCGAACTATGCCCAAGAGAAAACTGCATAAGCAGGAGAAACTAACCAGCATGGGTTGTTCTTTCCGGGATTTTAACCTATAAAAGGCAGCAATTTTAAAGTTAATATAACTATTTTTTACTATTTACAACTTTTTCTTCTGCTTTTTTCCCTTTTTCTTTACTGGAAAGCTCTGAAAATTCTATTAGCCTGTTATGGGGGCAAGCTTCGATACATTCTCCACATAAAGTGCACTTTGAAAAATCAAATTCTGGTATATTTTTCTCATCATTCCAAATGATGGCATCATTTTCACATGCCTTAAAGCACTTCCTGCAATGTATGCATCCCTCATCACATTTTTCCCTGCCAGGGATGTTCTTAATTGGCTTGTAGCTGCATCTGTAGATAATATTTGCATCCGCTGGAACCAGCTCAATAATATTTTTTGGGCATTCCTTTACACATAGTCCGCAGCCTGTACATTTATCAGGATCTATTACAGCAACATTCCTTTCCTTATCTATCTCTATTGCATCCTGGGGGCAAACCTCCATACAATCCCCAAGGCCCAAGCAGCCATAAGGGCACCTTTTAAATCCCCCCAGTAGATTATTAGCTGCCTTGCAGGAATCAATGCCATTATAATCTCCCAAAGGCTTGGTTACGCCATAACAGCAAACCACCGCTTTTTTATTCATTTCAGAAGTATCTATTTCCATACCCAGAACTTTTTCTATGTTTGAAAGCATTTCTTCACTCTGGAGAACCGTGGTGCAGGGGCTTGTTATAATCAAGTCCTTGTCTTCAGCCAAAGCTTGTGCATAGGCAAAACAGCCTGGGTATCCGCAAGCTCCGCAATTATAGCCAGGCAGCCTTTTTTCAATATCCTCAGTTTTTTTTAATGATTCAGACTCCTTAGGAAGCATCCTGTTGACTATGAATATAAGTATGCCGCTCACAAGTCCGATACCACTTAAAATTAATATTATCCATACTAAATCCATAATTTATCAATTCTCCTTACACACAATTTCTACAATTATATCATTCCGCTAAAACCAAGAAAAGCCAGGGCCAGTAATGCTGCAGTTATAAATGCTATGGGCAAGCCTCTCATTGATTCTGGAGCCTCAGAAATCTCAAGCTTTTCCCTTATTCCTGACATTATTATTAAAACCAAGCTAAAGCCAAATCCTGCCCCCAAGGCACTGAAGATACTTTCCAGAACTGAATAATTTTCAGTGGAATTAATTAATGCTATGCCCAACACTGCACAATTGGTAGTAATTAAAGGCAAATAAATACCCAAGGCATTATATAAAGTAACATTAGTCCTTTTAATAGTCAGCTCTACTATCTGGACCAGGGAAGCTATCACTAAAATATAGAGGACTATGCGCATAAACTCTACTTCATAGGGAACCAGTATATAGTTAAAAATTACAGTAGTTGAAATAGAAGCTAAAAGCATAACAAAGGTTACTGCAATGCCCATGCTAATAGCATTGGAAATTTTCTTGGATACACCAAAAAATGGGCATAAGCCTAAGAACTTTGCCAGAACAATATTGTTCACTATAGCCATGAGTAAGAAAATTGAAAATAGATTATTCATTACCAAGCACCCCTATCCATCTAAATAACGCAAGTAAAACGCCTATTACTAAAAAAGCCCCGGGCGGCGATACAAAAAATCCCAGAGGGTTTGAAGAAAGAATAGGTATTCTAAATAATTGGAAACCAAAAACTGATAATGAGCCTGTTCCAAGTATTTCCCTAAACAGAGAAATTAAAATTAGAGCAATTGTAAAGCCGAATCCTATTCCAAATGCATCTGCAATCGACAAGACAACACTATTTTTTGAAGCAAATACTTCAGCCCTGCCCAGTATTATACAATTAACTACTACCAGGGACAGGTAAATACCCAGGGATTCGTAAAGTGGAGGTATATAAGCTTCAAAGACAAGGCTCAATATGGTTACAAAAGTAGCAATGACCACAATAAAAACCGGGATCCTCACTAAATCTGGTATTATATTCCTCATCAGTGAAATGATAATATTAGCCCCCAAAAGCACAAAAATAACTCCAGCCCCCATTCCTAAAGCATTATCTATGGTTCCAGTTACAGCAAGTGTGGGACATAGACCAAGAGCTAAGACAAAGACCGGATTTGAAATAATTATTCCTTTTGCAAACTCCTTCCAGAATTCTTTTCCGAACTTTTGTTTTCCTGGCCTATCTTTTTGATTATTGTAATTGTTTATCTTATTTTCCATAAGCAAGACCTCTTACTTTATAGATTTTATCTTTTCTTTCATTTCTTCCCTTACAGCAGAAACAACAGCCTCTGAACTGATAGTTGCTCCGGATACAGCATCTATTTTACCATCATTTTTAGCTAATGCTATATCTTCTGCGGTCAGTCCTTCAAATTGGCTGGTAAATGAACTCTCATCAACCCTGCTTCCAAGGCCCGGAGTCTCAGTATGGGACATGATAGCAACATCCTTAATTTGCAGGTCTTTATTCAGTCCCACCATTATTGTAATTTCACCGCCATATCCCTTTCCTTTTGTCACAAAGGCATAGCCAATAATTTCTTCACCCTCCAGCACTTTATAAATTTCATCCTTGTACTCATAATCATCCATATTGCTGTAAATATTTTGCAAAAGGGCATTTATCTCTTCTCTTTTGTGTTCTGCAACCACTGGCTTGGTCAGGCTGTTTATAAACATCAGCACAGTTACAGAAACCAGCACTACAGCTGTTAAAATAAATATTGGATAAACTTTAGTATTTTTAAAATTTGCCATAATTTATCCCGCCTTCTTACCTTGGTAGCCAAAAGGCTTTAGTTTTATATATTTATCTATCAAAGGCGTAAATGCATTCATTATCAATATGGAAAAAGCAACACCTTCGGGTAGAGCACCAAAATTCCTTATTAAAAGAGTCAGTACCCCTAAGCTTACTCCAAAAATAATTTTTCCTGTTCCTGTAACTGGGGAAGTTGCATAATCTGTAGCCATAAAAAAGGCACCTATCATCAGACCTCCAGCAAGTACCTGCAATAGCACAACCTCTCCTAGAATTAGCGAGCCCAGCGCGACAGTGCCAATATAGAAAACTGGTATCCTCCAGTCTATAATCTTAAAAGCCAGAAGTATTATTCCCCCAATCAAAATTAAAAGCGCGGAAGTTTCCCCCAGCGAACCGCCAACATTTCCCCAAAAAAGGTCTTTATATAATTCTAGCCTGGTGCCCTGATAAGCAAAATTTTCATTCAAGGGAGTTGCTGTAGTAACAGCATCCATTTTAAATTTAGTGGGAAGTACCCATGAGGTCATCTCCTGAGGAAAACATACAGACAAGAAAGCCCTTCCGCCTAAAGCCGGGTTAAAAATATTATGCCCTAATCCGCCAAAAGCTTCCTTTACTACCGCTATAGCAAAAAAAGAACCGATAACCACCATCCAGATAGGTATCCTGGGAGGAAGAACCAAAGCTAGAAGTATCCCGGTTATGATAGCGCTGCCATCATTTACAAACCTTTTCCGCCTTAATTTCTTGATTACAAATTCGGTTAGTACTGCAGTAGCTGTACTGGCAATTATCACAAAAATTGCCCAATAGCCAAAAAAATAAATTCCTGCGCCTGCCGGTAATAGCAGTGCCGCTACCACTATATACATTATCTTCGAGGTAGAAAAACCTTTCCAGAGGTGAGGAGAATGCGATATAATTAATTTTTCTTTATCCATTTTTCTCTTTTTCTGATTATATTATAAATATTATTTCTTTTCTGCTAATTTCTTTTTCCCGGTTTTAATATAGCCCACAATGGGGATATTTGCAGGACATACAAATGAACAGGCTCCGCATTCTATACAGTTGTCTATATAATATCCAGTACACCCTTCATATTTCTCATGCCTTACAAACCTGGGATACATTAGAGGCATCAGCCCCATGGGACAAACATCAATGCATCTTCCACATCTTATACAATTTTGCTCGAAAGCTTCACCAGCCTCTTTTACCAACACACAATTAGTACCCTTGGTTACAGGAAAATCTGTATCGCTAACAGTTACTCCCATCATGGGACCCCCCAAAATTATTTTATACCTTTCCTTTTCAACCATGCCGCATAAGCCCACTAATTCTGAAATGGGAGTGCCTATCCTTGCCAATAAATTTTTTGGCTTCCTGAAAGCCCCGGTAACCGTTACCACCTTTTCTAGAAGTGGCTTTCCTTCAATTACAGCTTCCGCAATAGCCTTAGAGGTAGCCACATTATTTACCACTACGCCTACATCCATGGGTAGCCCTCCAATGGGAACTTCCCTGCCTACCAGTGTCTTGATAAGCGTTTTTTCTGCTCCCATTGGATACCGTGAGGGCAATGATATTATATCTACATTATTGTTTAATCCCATGTCAGCCAGTATTTTATGAAGATTTTCTATAGCATCTTCTTTGTTATCCTCAATAGCAATGTATACTTTGTCCGGGTTTAACACTTTCCTTATAATATAAAGGCCCAATATAACGGACCTACCATATTCAAGCATAATCCTGTGGTCAGAAGTTATAAATGGTTCGCATTCACACCCGTTTAGGATAAATGTGTCAATATTTTTTTCAGGAGGAGGCGACAGTTTAACATGAGTTGGAAATGTTGCACCACCAAGACCTACAATGCCTGCTTCCCTAATCTTTTTTAATATCTCTTTATTAGGTAATTTATCAATTCCAGAAAATATCTCTTCCCACTTCCCAGCCTCCTTAATCTTTGCCATACCCTCCAAGGTAACCCACTTATCTTTCTGGTTAGTTTTTATGGTTATAGCATCAACCAGGGTTCCTGTCACTGGATTCATTAGCTGTATGGTTTTTGCAACCTTGCCTGAAATTGGAGCATGGATAGGTGCAGAGACAAAACTTTCCGAATCCGCAATTTTTTGCCCTGTTTTAACCTTATCCCTTCTCTTTACTTTAAGCTGGCAAGGCGCACCTATATTTTGCTGAAGAGGCACAATAGCAGTTTCGGGTAAAGGTATAGTTTCTATTCTTTCATCTTCCGTATATTTGTTTTCCGGTAACTTGACTCCCTTAAAAGCGCTTTTTTTTCTTAAAATACTCATTTCTTTTCCTTAATATTTATATTCATCCAAGCTTTTTGACTCAAATATATTTCTTTTATTATCTATTACTAAAGCTTCTACACCATCCAGCTTATTTATCAAGCTTAGCCCTTCTTCAGGGCCCAGCACAAAAACTGATGTAGATAATGCATCTGCATCCATGCAGCTGTTTGAAATAACAGTTGCACTTATGCATTTGTTAGCAGAAAAGCCAGTACGTGGATCTGTTATATGGTGTACTTCTTTTTCAGGGTCAAAGTATCTTTCATAATTCCCGGAAGTAGTCACTGCCCTATCATGAACTTGAAAAGCTGCAATTTCTTCGCTTTCTTTATCTGGGTTCTGGAGAGCTATTGTCCAGTAGCTGCCGTCTGGTTTCTTTCCCGAGGCCATTATATCGCCTCCAGCATCAACTAACGCATATTCTATGCCCTTGGCCTTCAACACTTCTATAGCTTTATCAACAGCATAGCCCTTGGCTATCCCCCCTAAGGTAACCGACATTTCCTCTTTTTCAAATTCAATTCTATTAACATCAACCAAGATCATATCCGAGCCGACCAGATTTAAAGCATCACTTATTTTCTGCTTTTGCACATTTTCTTCTTCTTTCCATAAACCAGCTTCCCACAATTCTAATATTGGCTGCACGGTAATGTCAAAAGCTCCCCCTGTAACTTCGGTATAATTTTTGGACTCTGTAATCAGTTCATACAATTCCGCAGAAGGATTGTCTATATATCCATTCTTATTTAAAAAGCTAACCTCGCTCTCTTCAGAATAAATAGAAGCTATCTCTTCTATTTTTTTGATTTTTCCAAAGGCAGAATCAATAGCCTCTAAAGCAAAGTCTTCTTCTGCAGCATATACTGTAATGCTGACAAAAGTTCCCATCATTTCACGGTTTTCCTGGAATTTTTGGAGGGTCCTAAAATTGCACCCAGTAGTCAAATTAAAGGTAAGTAAAATAATGGTAAGTGCGACAAAGATTACAAAATAAAATACCTTATTTTTGCCTGAACTTAAATTAAAGCCCATCTAAAATACTTTCTCCTGCAATATCTTTAATTGATATAGCATTGTATCATTAATTTCAACATCATTTAAGGTAATAATTTCGCCTTTTTTCTTCTCTCTGACCAGCCTGCATCCTTCGCTTAAGCCAATAGGCAATATATGGTTTCCCTCTATAATCTCATGCCGGTCTATCAGGCCATAAACGCTATATCCGCCAATTCCATCTATTTTATCACCTTTTTTTAAATTTTTCTTTGCAATTGTTGCAATATCTGAAATTAATCCTCCTTTTGCAATTATAGTTGCTTCCCGGTAAAAAAAGGCTCTAGCTATAGACAGAGGGACTTCAAGACTTGCCAGGTGGTAAGGCCGGTACAAAAGATAATTTGGTCCGTCCCCAAACATTAAATACCTTAATTCTTCCCTTAAAACCTGGCTTTCCGTTCTATAGACCAGAAAAACCCCGGGGGCCACATCCCCAATAGCAAACTCCACAACCCCTTTTCTGTTTAAGATACCCCCTTCCGGCTTAAGCTTAAAGGCATTGGCCAAGCCTGAGACATTTGCCTCAATTCCATGCATTCCCCTGCAATCTGCAACCAATCCGGTAGCATTTGAAAGACAGGCCATTTCTATCATGGTCTTGGTGCCATCTATAAAGGAGCACATCATTTTAGGGTTGGCTCCTTTTTTTCTTGCATATTCTGCAACTGTACTAGGATTAGCTTCCCTGTCCAGAGGATTATTTTTCCCCTTGCCAGCTACTATAATTTCAAAACCCAGCGCCTCAGCAAAATCATATAGCTCCTTTAGGGCTCCCGGCTCATCACCTGCCGCCAGGGTATAAACAATTCCCGCATTTTTAGCTAACTTGCTCAATATCGGACCAATTACAGTATCTGCCTCCACATTAAGGGAAATTAGGTCTTTTTTGTTTTCAATGGCGCAAAGCCCAATTTCTGCTCCCGCCTGGGGACTTCCGGTTGCATCTATGATCGCATCAAGCTCTTCCATATGGGCACATGCCTTTATATCATCAGTTAATATAATGCTGTCTTTTCTATTAGAAGGCTTGGCCCCCGCTATTTCAAGCTGCTTGCTACAAGCAATAGAATTTAAAGCTTTCTCTGCCTTATCAATATTCCTGGCAACCACTGCAGCCACTTCCATCCCCGGTATAGATAAAATATGGGAAACAAGGCTTGTGCCCATTTGCCCCAGCCCGCAAATAGCTACTTTAATGGAATATCCTTTTTTAGCAAAATTTTTCAATTTACTGTTTAATCCCAGCACGGTAAAACCTTTCCTGAGCTTAAAAGCCGTTTTGGCTAAAATTAAAAGAATCGAATATCAGCCCAAAAACCTTATTTAATTCATACCTGTAATTTTCATCTGAAAATCCGCTAAAAATTATCAAATTTTTTTCAGCTTCCAAATAACATATATTAAGGTACCAAAAATCCTGCATATTCTTAAATTCATATAAATATTCTATGCATCCATTTCTCGTACCTACATTCTTAGAAACAATTTCCAAATCATATCCGGAAAGTAAATTCTTTAGCAATACATCTTCATTAGACTCTTCCCAGTTAGTATTTTCTGGAAAATATCCCTCATTTAGAATCCATAGAGTTAGCTGGTAGCTCTGGCTACCAGGTGATAAAGACAATTCCAGCCGGTTTTCGCCTTCATTTTTATTTATTTTTAAAAAATTAGGGTAGTTAAAACTGAATTTCCCTTCAACATTTTCGTAGTGCTTCATATCAGCCATATCTACATCCAACTCAAAATTATAGCTTTTATACAACAAACTATCTTTATATAAATTAACTGTATACCTTCCTAACGGGAGCCTTGTTTTGCCAAGGCTAAATACCTTGTAAATAGGAAAAAAATAATTTTTATCAAATTCTATTTTTATTTCATCTATCCTATTCTCTCCGGTAAACCATTCAGATTTAATGCTTTTTCCTTCCAGAAGGCAATTTAGCCGGACTGATAAATATATGCTTTCATTAACATAAAATTTTTGTTTTGAATTTACAGGTTTTCCCTCCTCCCCTACCTCTGAGCATAAGCTGGCTCCAATGATTTCAAATTTTGGCTGTTTAATTTCAAATTCTGCAGAGCTAGTCTTATCCCCATTATGGTAAAACTCAACCAAGTAGCTGCCAGGTTCTGCTATAAATGAATTTTCTTTGGGAATAAGACGGTTAACAATATATCCGTTAATATAATTATTTCTCCCTGGCATGTAATTACCGCTTTTCTGGGCAATTACCATATTATCTTTTTGTCTAATCCACTTAAAAGTCCAACTATCTCCTGCATACACATTTTCTACCTTAACATTTGCATAAATACTATCCTCATCCATGCTAAATTCTTCACTCATTCCAACCGGTTCATATGTATCCTGATTTACTGAGCTGCATATAACTAATTTCCCAAATCCTGGTTCGGGAAGACATGAAAAAGAGAAGAAAGCAAGAATTAAAATAATGGGGATGACGAAAATTTTTTTTAACATTTTCCCAAATTACGTTGGTTGGCCTTCATTAGGGACGACACATACAAATGTTATACCCTTGCTACCTGCTTTTATCTGGTGAAGCTCAGAAGGATTTACTAGAATGCAATCGTCTTTCTTTATTTTAAATTCTCCGTCCTTGCTTACCGCAAAACCATCTCCTTCTATTATGTAAATCTCATGTTCCCATTCATGTGTGTGCCTGGGGCTATAACCATTTGGGGAAACCTCGAATACTCTTAAAGCAAAATTAGGAGCACCATCTTTTGCAGTAAGAAGCGGAAAAAATTTAACCCCCTTCATTTCATCATTATCCATAATTTTTGGTTTAAAATTACTTCTGTTTTTAATTATCATGCTTCACTCCTTTAACCTTGTTGAAATTTTAATTTATTGTCCATTATTATTTGTTTATTAAATATATTTATCTCTCTGTACAGCCATAAGGTAGTAACAATAATTGATAGGAAATCAGCTACGGGGATTGCTATCCATACCCCTGTAAGGCCTAGCAAAACAGGCAACCCTATGAGGGCAGGTATTAAAAAAAGTAGCTGTCTGGAAATAGTAATTACCAGAGCAGGTACAGGTTTACCAATAGCCTGGAAAAAGCCCCCGCCAATTATTTGCAGCCCTATAAATGGAAGAAAAATTACCACTGTTCTTAGTGGCAAAATGCCCATATTTACAAGCAGTGGGCTGTTGCTAAATAATTCAAGTAATTGTCGGGTAAAAAACATTACAGCTACAAAACCGGAAAATGCTATCACTCCCGACCACACTAAAGCTGCTCCTAATACCTTTTTAACTCTTGGTATTAGTTTAGCACCATAATTAAATCCGGCAATAGTAGAAAATCCCTGGGTTATCCCTACTATAGGCATCTGTATCAAGCTAACCATCCTCATACCTATGCCTATTATGGCAATATAAAGGTCATTCCCGTAATATCCAAGAATACGATTAAATATTAATAATATCACGCTTGACGCAGAAGCCCTTAAAAATGAAGGAAATCCCACTGAAATAGTTTCCTTCATAATATTTAAATTAATTCTAAATATGGACAGCTTTAACTTAAAAAACCCTTTACCGGCTAGGTAATATCCAAATACATATACACCGCTGAAAAACTGGCTTATGACAGTGGCAATAGCTGCCCCCCTTATGCCCAAATCCATGGCAAAAATAAAGATGGGGTCTAAAATTATATTGCTGAGCGCCCCTATTACCATTACCAGCATTGCCGATTTTGGGCTACCTTCAGCTCTAATAAGGTTATTGGCGCTTACCGCAAACGAAAAAAACAGCATGCCAAATAAAACTATTTCCATATAACTTCTAGCATAAGGCATAACCCTAACAGAAGCCCCAAAGAAAATTAACAGCTGGTCCATGAAAACATAGCATAAAGACAAAAAGATTATGCTGAATGTAATATTGAGTATTATTCCGTTTCCAAAGGTATTTGCAGCCAGCTCTTTTTCTTTTCTGCCTAGAGCCCTGGAAATAATGGAAGCTCCCCCGATACCAATCATGATACCCACCGCCATCATTATAAGTTGGACCGGGAAAACTATGGAAAGGGCTGCAATTGCCATAGGGCCCGCACCTTTTCCCACAAAAATAGCATCCACTATATTGTATAAGGCACCCACTATCATACCCATTATAGCGGGTGCCGAAAATTTAAATAAAAGGCCGTTTATTTTATTATTTAATATTATTTCCCTTTTTGAAACCATAACAGTAAACTATAAAGTAAAACTACTGGCTTGAGACCCATCTGAAGAACTGGTCTTTTTCTGCCTGGTTATATCCAACAGCACTCGCATTTCCAAACCTCTGCGGCCATGAATTAAAAGTGGTTATAGTAACATCGCTTCTATTCATAGAAAGGACTGTCGGAAGGATCTTGGAAGCCTGCTGCTGGGAAATATTGGTCCATATAAACTGTCTTAAAGTATTAAGGAAACTACCTATATTAGAAGCATTAACCATTGGCCTTTTCTGAAACAGTAGATCTACTAACAACATTGCAGACTGTTTTTCTCTGGCATATGCGCCTCCGCCATAAAGAGACCTGCCATGTCTTGCCCTTGAAAGAGCTAATGCCTGTGTCCCGTTTATGGTATGGGTGCCTGCTGTTAGATAACAGTTTGAAAATCGGTCACTTATATTTTCCTCTACTGTAGTAGTAACTCCACCTAAATGGTTAATAAGTGCAGGGAAGCCGTCAAAGTCAGTTATGGCATAAAAATCTATAGGCATCCCCGTAAACTGCTCAAAGGTCCGTACAGCTAAATCATTGCCACCAATGGCATGGGCAGCATTAATCTTTTGGGTGCTGTGTCCCGGAATTGGAGCCCAGGTATCCCTGGGAATGGTAACAAAGATAGCCTTGCCTGTATCTAAATTAAGGTGCACAAAAATATTGATATCAGTCCTTCCGCTTACCCTGCCACCAGCTCTGTCAGAAGCACTGTCATCGCCCCATATCATAAAATTGACCTTGTTTCCGGCATTAAAGCCCGTACTTGTCCCCGCAGTATTTGAAACAGTAGTGGTGGTAGCAGTAGAAGCACCTCCAAAGGGAATTATCCCGTAACTCTGGCAAAGCTGCTTGAACTCATTTGAATTTAGGAATCCGTCTAATACCTGGGTCCTGGTTTTCCCATTTTTTAGTCTCTCTAACCAGGCATTATAACCATAAGAGTCAGGTTCCCTGTTAAAAAATGCCCTATATAAAATAGTAACAAATTCTTGGTTACTATGATTTTTAGAGATAAATTCCTGGCTTAGTATAAAACCTTTTGCTACATCTTCACCTGTCCGTGCTCCGCTCATTAACCTGTTTACCCATTCATTTAAGCCTGCGGGATCCGGCTGCCTATCCAGGCAATAAGCATAAAACCTTGAAACAAAAGCCTGAACTTGCTCATAATTGCCTGCTCCCAAAACACCTGGAGCAAACATCAACAGCATGGCAGCTACTGATATGACTACCAATAAATAGCTTATAATCCTCTTTAATTTTCGCTTCATCTTAGAGCTCCCATCTCTAAATTTTACAATGGATTTCCTATTATTATACATTAAATTAGATTAGATAAAATTAAAAAATATAGCCTAATTTGTTAATTCCAAGTCTGGTGAGACAAAAGTCATATTTTACCGGGTCTTCTGGCTCAATTTTCCTAAATGCTTCTGTAATTTCCAATGCTGTTCCCATATCTGCTTGCTTTCGGGAAGTTAAGCCAAGTTTAAGGGCCGTTTTATGCATATGGGTATCCAAGGGTATTATTAGTTTGGAAGGCGGTATCCCTTCCCAGCAGCCGGGGTCCACATTATCAGACCTTACCATCCACCTTAAATATAGATTAAATCTTTTTAGGGCACTTTTACCACCGGCAGCTGGAAGGAGGCTATTGCAAAAATTACTTGGCCGGCAGGTAAGATTTTTAATAAATGCCAGCAAAGCTGGCAATATATCTTTATGCTTATGATTATAGCCCTGCAGAAAACATTCATTTAAAGATCCATATTTTATTAAGGCCTCCCTTGTGCATAACAAGAAAAAAACCAGCTGGCTGCTGTCAGTAAACCGGTATTTAAAACCATCAAATAAATGTTCTAAATCAGATTTACAAGCTGCCATTAGATGACTATAAGGTGATTTTCCCAAATTGCCTAAAACATATGAAACATGCTTAAGTATCTGGCCCACTCTGCCATAAGCAAGACTGGAAGCAATCAAGCCAGCTATTTCCATATCTCTGGCTTTAGTGTAATTATATACTAGTTCCAAAGGATCTGGATGAATGTGTTCCCGGCTGTTATACTTTCTGTAGAGGTCTTCTAGCTTTTTTTTATCAACCATATATCTCAAAGAAGATCCTTGTGTTTCTCCTCTATCCTATCAGCCAATTTATCAAGCAATGCAAGATCTTTATTCTCTGGGTATCCTTTAATTAGTACCGGGTCTATTAATTCTACTTTTAATGCTGATAGCAACCCGGAAATAGTCTCTACTGTTTTTCCGCCCCAGCCATAAGAGCCAATCAGAGATACATGCCTTATCTTAGGCCTTAAAGCTTTTAATAGATAAGCAGCATAAACAGCGCTGGGGTGGGGGCCTGCCAATACGGTAGGTGTGGCCAGAACTACCGTTGCAGCATCAACCAAAGACATTGCCAGTTCCCCTAGATCAACTCCGGTCAGGTTAAACAGCTTGACACTTATACCCATTGCCTTCAGTTTATTTGAAAAATGTTCTACCATTTTCCCAGTGCTTCCATGCATGGAAACAAATGGAATTACCACTTCATTTTTGGAATTATTTGAAATCCAATCCCTGTAAGCTTCGATAATGAACTCATAATCCTTGTAAAGTAGCCCGTGGCTTGGAGCAACTATGTCAATATCTAAGCCTTCTATTTTTTCCAGGTCTTTTTTAATAATATTTGCAAAGGGCATCATTATCTCCGCATAATACCTTTTAGCAGTTTCTAGGGTTTTATCCTTATCTTGGACAAAAAGGTCCGCCGAAGCGTAATGGGATCCTAGAAAGTCACAGGTAAATAAAATTTTATCCTCCACCAGATAAGTAAACTGAGTTTCAGGCCAATGAACCCAAGGCGCTATTATAAATTTCAAGGTTTTGCCGCCCAAAGATATTGTATCGCCTTCTTCAATTACCTTAAATTTATTTGAATCTATCAATAATAAGTCCTCCAGCATGGATTTACACTTCGAATTAGTTACCACCTTTGCTTCCGGAAACTCCTTAAGGATTGCCGGTATTGAGCCTGAATGGTCCTGTTCAGCATGATTAGACACAATAAAATCTATTTTATCAACCCCAATTTTTTCTAAATTGTTTAAAAGTGTTTCGCTTTTTGCGGGATCAACAGTGTCTATTAATGCTACCTTATTGCTACCTTTTATTAAATAAGAATTATAGCTAGTGCCATCAGGAAGGGGTATCAACTCATCAAATAATCTCCTATCCGGATCTCCTGCCCCCACGTAAAAAACTCCTTCTTTTAATTTTTCATCCATTAGCATTACCTCCTAACAATATGGCCGCGCTGGTTAAGCGCGGCCATACATTTTCTTTTATTTTTTTATTCTGCTGTTTCTGAAGTTCCAGGCTGGGTAAATACCCTTTTACCTAATTCCTGGTCCACCATAAATAATGCATGCCCTGAATCCCCTACCAGTTCCAGTTTTTTAACAATTTCATCCGCTGAGGATTCTTCTTCTACTTGTTCTGCCACATACCATTGCAGGAAATTATTAGTAGCATGATCATTTTCCTTAACAGCTATGTTTACTAGATTATTGATCAGACTGGTTACTTTTTGCTCATGGCTATAGACATTTTTAAATACATCTAAAGGGGATTTCCATTCAGACTGTGATGCCTTAATATCCTTGAGGATTACCCTACCTCCACGTTCATTTAAAAAATCAAAGAACTTCATGGCATGCACTTGCTCTTCCTGTGCCTGCATGCGCATCCAGTTCGCAAAGCCGCTTAAATTTTTTGACTCAAAATAAGCAGCCATTGAAAGGTACAAATATGCAGAATAAAGCTCTGCATTTAGCTGGTCATTTATTGCATTTTCCAGTTTCTTGCTTATCATTTTTTCCACCTATCCTTTCCATAATCCATGTATATTACAATATTCCCGGACAACAAAACTGTCTGAATCCAGACAAAATCCTGCTTCCGGAGATTGCCCAGGACTCAAAAATGTCCTGTAAGCCTTATTTCCATCAATTATTTCAATCCATTCAATATAATGGTCCTCTTCCATGGGGTGGGCAACACTCCCCACTTTTATCTTAACCATATTCCCTTCTTTTTCCGTTACCGGTACATGCTTTTCCTTTGCGGCATCTACAGTATTTTCCTTATAGTGTTTCATAGGTTCTCCGCAGCATACTAGCTCTCCTTTGCCTTCATGAACCAATTCTACAATATTGCCGCATACTTCACACTTGTAAATTTCTAATTTTTCAGTCATTTTTTTTCTCCTTTAAACCTTCCTGTGGCAGAACCACCAGTCAAAGCATTCATATTTTTTAGTAATTTCTTTTGCACTCTTTTCATCTTTTGGAGGTGGTACAATCACTTCTTCTCCCACCAATTCATTATTGGGCCAATTTGCTGGCATAGCTACTCCATTTTTATCAGCTACTTGGAACCCTTTGACCATCCTCAGTATTTCATCCATATTCCTGCCAAGTTCCTGGGGATAATAAAGTATGGCCCTGATTTTTGAATGGGGATCTACTATAAATACAGCCCTTACAGTGTTGGTGCCCTTGTTTGGGTGAATTAAACCCAGCATTTTAGCCACCCTACCGGTATCATCAGCAATCACTGGAAATTTAATTTCTACATCCAGGTTTTCCTTTATCCACTGTACCCATTTTATATGAGAGAATACCTGATCAATACTTAACCCTATAAGCTCACAGTTTTGCTTTTTGAAATCATCAAACCTTTTCTGGAAAGCAACAAATTCAGTAGTGCACACCGGCGTAAAATCTGCTGGGTGACTGAATAAAATAAACCACTTCCCTGAAAAATCAAGGGGCAGCTCAATTTGGCCATGGGTAGTGCCTACTTCTATTTCTGGAAATGCCTCTCCTATTAATGGTATCTTTTCTTCCATCTCTTCTCCTTTATCTTTTTTTACAATCAGGGCATAATCCATAAAAAAAGAGGTTATACCCTGTAATTTTATAACTGCAGTTTATATCAATATTTTTCTCTATCAAATCTACTAAATTACCCGGGAGATCATCTACCCTCCCACAACTAGTGCATTTTACATGGAAATGCTTTCCGGCATTGCCGTCATACCTTTTCTTTTTTCCCCCATTGGTAATTTTTTGGGCTTCTCCTTGCTGAGTAAGGATTTCTAGGTTCCTGTAAACAGTACCCATACTAATATCAGGCAATCTTTCCCTAACTGCATGATATACTTCATTGGCGCTAGGATGCTTTTTTGTTTTTTTAAGCTCTTCCAATATAACTCTTCTCTGGGGCGTCATTCTATATTTATTCATAATCTTTATTAATTAGTAGTAATAACTATTACTAATTAATATACCACTTTCTTTTTTAAAGTCAACATTTTTATTATATGTATAATTATTTTTTAATATCAAACAGGAAAAAATTATGGTATTTTAAATATAATGGAAAATAAAATGAAAAAATCTATACCCTTTATTTTTTTAGCCATAATGCTATGCAGCCTTTTGATATTTTCCTCCTGCTCTAAAAAACCGGAGGAGACTGCAAAGCAGGAAATCCTAAAAGAAACTTTCTCTGCAGAAGATATTACCGTAGATGGCATTATTAGAGATGAAGAATACCCCTTTAAACTGGAGGAAGCATCAACAGGAATTAGCCTGTACTGGTTTAATGATGAGTCAAACCTCTATATTGGCCTTCAGTCAGAATCTAAGGGATGGATTGCAATAGGCTTGGATCCCGAAAGGGTAATGAAGGGAGCAAATTTCATTTTTCTGGCAAATGTTAATGGTGAGATTATAGTTAGGGATGACTTCGGCACCGGTAATTTTAGTCATTCCCCTGACACTGGACTTGGGGGGACAGAAAATATTACAAGATATGCCGGGCAAAGCACAGAAAAAGGCATTAGCTATGAAATAGTAATACCTATGGATTCTGGAGATCAATTCGATAAAAAGCTTGCTCCTGGAAAGGAATATACAATACTTCTTGCCATAAACTCTGCCCATACAGATTTTGATAAAAAGCATACTGCCAGGGGCAAAACATCAATTACCCTAAATTAACCCAGGTAATAATACAATGCAAGAAATCCATGGGTGGAAGCAAGGATTAAAGTAACTATCCCTAAAGCCCTGTGCATTTTGTAAAATATCCTCTTCTTTTTCAGCCTAAAAAGAAGCAGCCCTATTAAAGTCAGCACCAGCATGCTATATGAAGTAATGCCCAGGCCCAATATTAAATTTTGCATAATTTATGACCTCAGTCATATCTTTTGTCAGGCTGGTCTCTGCCTGCATAATCTGACCAACCCCTGCTCTCCCAGTACCCTTTGTAATCATAATCTACAAATTCTATCTGGTTAATCCACTTAGCCCATTTCATTCCATATTTTGAAGGTATTACCATCCTTACCGGAAAACCATGTACAGGAGACAGCTCCCTTCCATTCATCTTATAAGCTAAAATTACACCCTCCTGCCTGGCCTCTTCCATAGTTATGCTTGTAGAATATCCATCCTGGCAGTAAAACACAACTTCAACCGCAGATTCCTTGTAATCCGCCAGCTCTAATATATGAGAAAAAGGAACTCCTTCCCACACTGCATTTCCAATCAATGGACCTCCAGGGGGATTTGAAATTGTTTCCAGGGTAGCGTAAACAGATTCCTGAGGCATACTTTTTATATCCTCATAGCTTAGGCCAAGAGTATTATCTGACAGCCCCCCTATCCTCAATTCCCAGTCTTCTGCATCTATCTCTGGAGAACCGCTTATGGATAAGGTGAACATGCTCTGCTCTGAAGCAAACTCTATGGCTTCCATGGTTTCCCTGTCCCCTTCCGGAACCAAATCCTTAAATTCTGCAATAAAATTAAAAAGCACAGGATTTTTTACCCATTTGCTGGTAAGGCCATTGTGCTTAGCTATTTTTAACACCCCATCTTGAGAAGGATTCATGTATTCTCCATTTTTTTTCCAAACTAAATAAAAATCTTCTTTTGTTTCCTCCAACTTAAAATTAGCTGCATAAAGGTCGGTAGCATATATAGTAATATTCTTTGCTTCTTCATTTATTCCTAAATCTTCCAATATCAAATTAATATCCATACCAGTATACTCAATATCAATTTCTTCCCCATCAGACCTTATCCCATGTACTCTCTGAACTTGTGTTTCATTTCCATACTGTTTAATAATATCAGTAAATTTCAGTTCCACGCTTTCTTCAACCAAACCATTAAACAATATCCTGTATTCAGGGATAGTTTCTGCAAATTCCAAGTCGCTGTCAATTTGGCTAATATCAATGCTGGCAGGATCAAAGGCTTGTTCTCTCCTTTTTCCCAGTTCATTTTTGGCAATATAATAAGAGAAGAAGCCAATCAAACCAACTAGGGTTATAACTATTAATGTAATGTAAAGTTTTTTCTTCATTTTTTAAATTAAGGCCATAGTAAAATAAGAAAATCCGGCAATAAAAATAATGCTTAGTATAATCAATAAAATATCCACATACAGCCCGCTTACTTTATTCCTTTTTAAGGCAATTCTTATCCCCATTGCAGAATGAAAAGTAAATAAAACCAAAAATATTATATTAATGTAAATCTGGTGCAAGCTACTTGCAACCCCTCTGGTAATAAAAGTAAAATACCCCACCTGCCTGTAACCTGTAATCATAAGTATTACAAAAAGAACTATAAGGATGTAAGCTGCAATCCTATTTAATTTTCTTAAAAATTTGTTCATTTTCCCTTATTGTAGCCAGGAAAATTCCTTTTAATATTACCCTGTCTATTTTTTAAGCTGCCGGCTATACTATCAACCATTCTGCAGGACCGGAAATTCAATGTACCTTGTCTCTTAATACTTTCTTTACCCATTTATTGCCTATATCAGCAGAAATTATATATCTAAATCCCCCTGTATTCTCCTCGGTAGAGTCTAATTCGTATTCATATAAATATTCCGGTTATTTTAAGACCATATTATATCCTTCAAAATATTTTTATGCTACAAGCTCAAAATTACGGTCCAGGCAAAGTTGAGCATATACTTTCTCCTAATAAACACCCGTCCCTTATCTGTGCCAGCCGCAGAAAAAATTGGCCTTTAGGGTTAATTTTAATTCTTCATGGTATAAGCTAAAAAAATTATTGCCTTCCATTAGGCTTTCGGTTGAATTGTATTTTGGAATTCTGGCAGGAATTATAATCTAGATATGCGATATTTTCGGTTTTTTATTAAAATTATTTTTTGGTCTGTCCTTCTTCAAGTATGGGGATTTCTTTAAAAGGAAGTACCTGATGGCAGGGGAAAGTATTTTTACAAAATGCCTCTTCAGTCCCAGTTTTTCCCTTATCTCCCTAATAAAATCATCTAAATTATGTTTCTGATAATCCAGCAGCCCCTGGCTTTCATCTGTTTGCAACCAGTCAGTGTAAAATGGTCTTATGTCAAAAGCTGCCTGGGGCAGCATCCCAACTCCTACTGCATTCATTACCCTTTCTACAAATTCTTTCTGGTATAACCTGCAGCTTTCCCCGCCCCCAATAAGCAATACCTTATTGTAGACCTTTTCATTGCCAGCAGCGTTGGCAAAAGCTTCTGCTACATCCTGGGGGTGCACTATTTCTATCCTGGTATCCAGAGGAACTGAGAAAAGCATGGGATTTAATTCAGTCAGAGAAAAGGACAGAACTGCACCCAATCGGAATATGGACCACTTAAGGCTAGAAATTTTTACCAGTTGCTCACAGGCAACTTTATGGTGGGAATAATTATCGGTTGGCTTTAGTTCATCATGTTTATTTCTAGGCGGAGGTAGGTGCTGCGTCCTACCATACACCGAAACTGATGAAGTAAAAATAATTTTAGGCTTTTTTTCCATTCTTCTCATAGCATCGATAAGGTTTTTGGTGCCCCCGATATTTATATCCCAGGAATTATTAGGGTCTTCTTCGCTGGCCGGAGGCATCAAAAAAGCCAGATGTATAACTAAATCTATATCCTTTAAAGCATTCTCTATATCTTCCCTATGGCTAACACTTCCCCAGAATATTTCAGCCTCATTGGCCATTTTTTTTGCTTTTTTCTCGTTTTGCTTGCTTTTTATATCAAATATTCTAACTTCATGCCCTTTATTAATTAATTTTTCCAGGGTACAAAGCCCAATACATCCAAAACCTCCAGTTAAAAGAACTTTCATGCCATCATCCCTCTCTTGCTAAAATCCCCTGTGTAAAAACCAGGAAAGCTTCCCTTGTTATTCCTTCCCAATCCTGGTTTTCTTTTTCAAAGTAACTCTGCAGAAGCAAACCCAGCGAAAGGGCTATAACCAGCCTTGCTGTAGCTTCAGCATTTACCTTTTTCAAATTACTGCTGTCTATTGATTTTTGTATCAAATCCTTAAAATAGCTTAAATACTTCTGATATGGCTCCACAAGCTTGTCATGGACTGCAGGGTCCCTGGCAATCTTAAGCCAGATCTCCAGGAAAATAGGTACATTATCCCCCGCTTCCTTAAAAACAGATTCAGCAACTGAGCTAATTTTGGAAATTGTTTCTTTCACATCTCCCGACTCAAGCCCTAAAGATTGCAGCCTCTCATCTATTCTTTTTAGCCAATCATTAACCAGTTCCAGAAAAAGATGTTGCTTGCTTTCAAAATGGTGGTAAAAAGCTCCCTTGCTCATGCCAGCTCTATTACAAATCTGCTCTATGCTGGTATTGTCAAACCCATTTCTGGCAAAACACAATAATGCCATTTTTAAAATTTTGCTCCTAGTTTTAAGGCCCCGCTCCTGTTTATTCATAAAAAAACCTACCAGTCGGTATTTTTTTAATGATAGCATACCCATATATTTATTGCACTAAAAAATTTTTTCCCTAACAAAATTGCGGTTAGGTTCGTTTATATATAACAAAAGCTTTAAAGGAGGCAAGATGATTAAAAAAATAATAGTAGCAGTGGCCATTGGGGTAGTGGTACTTCTAAGTGCCACCGGTTTCTTATTTGCATATCAGAAAGAGAAAGTAGCAGAAAAAGGCAAGGACTGGGGATCAACAGCAGAATACAAGAAGGATAGCTTTAGCCAGTATTGCTATACTCACAACCACCAGTGGCAAAACTGCTACCATAGAGACTGCAGTAACAGGTGCTATGAAAATGAATTTAATTTCCAGCATCAAAATAAGCTAAGGCAAAACAGGAGAAGCAGCGGTAAATGAAAATCAAGGCTAAATTAAAAATACTTAACAGTCTGGTTATTTATATGCAGCCTGGCAAGCACTGTCAACGCCCTTATATTATGGTTATCCCCATCACGGGGCGGAATAGCAAACCTGGTATTGCCCACCTTTATTTCCAGGAGCTCTTTTAAATTATAGCATGGCTGGAGTTCGATATTGCTTTTAGCATTAATAGTTATCCACTTGATATTAAACTGGGGGACCATTATTTGTTACATTAATAAGTTACTCAAATCATTTTTACCAGGAAAATGTGAAAATGATAGACATTAAAGTATAATTTAATGCAGATTATTAGAAAGTGTTTAAATTTTGACTGGCATTAACTTATACTTAAAAAATTTTTACATGAACGGTGATAAAAATAGTTTGAAAAAATTTATCACTGCTTTATAGATAAGCTTTACCGGTATTTCCTGTTCAGGGTTACCGACAAACAAGCGGCAGAAGACCTGGCAAGCGAAGTTTCAATTAAGATTTATAAAAATTTAAAAAGCACCAGCCTGAATGAGAAAAGTTTTTTATATGGATAAAATAGCCAAGAATACATTAATAGATTATTACCGCAGGAAAGGAAACCGGCAGGAAATAGAAACTGGTAATATAGAGGAAAATGTTTCCTGGGAAAAAAGTTTTTTTAACTTAAGCCCCTTCCTAAGAAAAGAGTTAAGCTTTGGAAATGAAAAAATCCTGAAAAGCTTGTCTAGGTTAACCGTCCTGCAACAAGAGGCTCTAATGCTAAAATTTGTTAAAGATTTGGATTACGGTACAATTTCTAGGATTCTAGGCAAAAAGCAGTCAACTATAAGGGGAATAATATTTAGGGGTTTACACAAGCTCAGGGAAGAATTAAAAAATGGGCAAGGATAATAACAATAAAAAAAATTATATTAAATTGCATGCGTCTTTTAGATAAAGGCCATGACCTTGAATATTGCCTGCACAAGTACCCAGACCACCAAGGTCAGATAAGGCAATATTTTGGCGTAATAGATAGCCTGGAAAACCTAAAAAAGGTTAAACCGGCCGCAGCATTTAAGACAAACCTTTTAAATAATATATATGATAATATCAGGGAAGAAGAATACAGGCCAAAAACAACGGTACGCTTACTTAAACCCGCTGTTATATTTATCTCTGTTTTCCTGCTTTTTATTTTCTCCTCTGCGGGAGTATTGTATGCCTCCCAGGACAGCCTCCCAGGTCAACCTCTTTACATTGTAAAAAGAAGCGCTGAGGATCTGGAGCTCTTCTTTTATGCCTCAGACAGAGAAGGCAGGCTGCATTTTAAATTTTTAAATAATAGGTTAACTGAAGCCAGGGCCCTCTTAGAAAGTGAATCTCCGGATAAAGAGGATGTAAGCTATCTGCTGGATGAGATAATAGAAGAATACAGGAATAGCAGGCAGTATAGCTACTTCGGGGGATACGGGGAAGAACAAATAGTCCAGGATATAAATGAAATATATAACAGATACCAAAAAAGGTTTGGCCAAAAAAAGCCGGATTTTAAAGGTCATAGCAAGAAATTTAATTGAAGCTGGAAGCAGCCTTTATTCTTTCCATAATGGGTGGATGGCTATATATTATGTATTTTACAATCCGGCTGGGCTCAACATTTGATAAATTGGATCTGGCCAGTTTCTGCATAAGCTCTATATGGCCCTCTGGCTCCTGGGTTAGCCCTACAGAAAGCCGGTCCGCTTCTTTTTCAAATTTCCTGGAAATGTAATTTTCCAGTGGCATAACCACAAAGCTTAACAGGCTAAAGATCAAGAAGGCAATTATAATTGCCTTAAAATCATAACTTATATTCATTGAATTTATAATAACTTTTATTATAAAAAGGGTTAAAATACCTCCGGCTACTGCAACTGCCATCTTTTTTAAAAGATGCATCTTTTTCCAATGGCCCATTTCATGGGCAATTACAGCCAATGCCTCTTTTTCAGAAAAATTTTTTAACAAATTATCGTAGATGATTATTCTTTTGGATTTTCCCAGCCCGGTAAAATAAGCATTTGCTTTTATAGTCCGCCTACTAGCATCTGCTACCAATATCTCCTCTACCCTTATCCCGGCCTTTGAGGCCATTTCCTTTATTTGTGACTTAATGGGCTCACTTTCTAAGGATTTGAAATTATAGAATAGAGGGTCAATTATTAAAGGGTATAAAAAAATTCCCAGCACTATAAATATTATTAACACAAAAACTGCAATTACAAACCAGTACTGCGGAACATGTAAGAGCAATATATATAAGCCTCCAAATAAAATTAAATACACAAAAAATGAAACCATAAAGCTTTTAAGGTAGTCAATAAGCCAGCCCGAAAAACTCTGGGTAGTAAGGTTAAATAGCCTTTCAATTACAAAGCCGCTGTAATAGCTTATGGAAAAAGTTATAAGTTGGAGGCCAATCAAAAAAACTGCCAAGCATAAAAAAGCTTTTAGTACGGAAAACTGGCTTAAAAAATTCCATCCCAGATACAAAAAAAGAATTATAGCAGACCATCTGAGGATATTATATATAATATATAACAATAACTTAACCCTGCTGTAACCAAAAGATCTGTCTAGGAACTCCTGGTTGAAGTATTTTAGGGTATTCTTGCTGTATTCAGGTTTAAGGATTACTCCTGATACCAGTATTGAAGCCATCATACCTATAACTAATACGCCTATTATTGCCCAAAATATTATTGGAATTTTTTCAACCATATGAACTTTCCTTACCCTAGCTAACCAGCAATTTTTTAAGCTAGGAACCTTTTAGCTATTATAGAAAATATTTGCATTTATAGATAGCTTAAAGGATTTTTTACAACTCCGTTAACCCAGACCTCAAAATGGAGGTGTGGCCCCGTTGTCCAGCCAGTTGTTCCCACATAACTGATGACCTGGCCTCTGCTCACAGTTTGGCCGGGGGATACGGCAAAACCGGAAAGATGCGCATAAAAAGTAGCAAATCCCCCACCATGGTATAGAAGTAATGAATAACCATAGCCCTCCGTATATACAGCTTCTATTACCTCCCCGGCTTCAGCCGCTATTACAGGCGTTCCCTCATCAGCCGCGATATCTATTCCCGTATGCATCCTTGAAACACCTAGCACTGGATTTGGTCTGTTTCCAAAACCCGAGGTTAGGATGCCGTTAGCAGGCCAGGCAAATTTTCCTCCCGGGGCATTTCCGTATCTATAACTTTCAAGTTTTTTCTTTAGTTCACTTTCCTTGGCTATAAGCTGTTTCTCCATCGCTACCAATGTAGCCTTGTCTTGTTTAGTCTTTTCTAATACTGCCAATTTTTCCTGATAAACCTGTTCTAATTGATTTTTCTTGTTTTCTGAATTTTCTATAAGCCTTTCTATTTCTGCTTCCTGTTTTCGTTGCTCCTGGTTTAAATCCGATATATTTTGCTTAATATCGGATATTTCCTCTTTATGAGCTTTTATTTCTCTAATAATTTTTACATCCTGCTCTGCAATCCTCAACATAAGCTTAAATCTTGCTATAAAATCTATAAAATTCTCTGAATTTAAAATTACCTCCAAAAAGTTTATATTCCTATTTTTATAAATATTTTTAACTCTTTCATTTAGGACATGAATTTTATGCTGTAAATTTTCCTCTGTGCGTTTCAACTCTTTTTCTTTCAGCTCCAATTCCAGATTAGTCCTATTTATTTCTATCCTTATCTCCCCAAGCTGGCGCCTGTATTCTTCAAGCTCACCCAAGATATAGAGCATCCTGCCTTCAACTTCATTTAACTGGTCAATATACTCTTCTTCCTCTTCCTTAATCTCCTTTATTTGCTGCTGCGTTTCTTCCTTTTCTTTTTTTACCTCGTCTAGCTGGTCCTCAAGCGAATCAGGGTAAAGATAGCCCTGCGGTAGTAAAAAGAGGGAAATTAAAAACAGAATAAAAAAAATTTTCTTTTCCATCTCTCCCTAATTTCAAATATAAAAAGAAATTATTTTAGCGTTTTTCTAAATTGGTTGAAATTAAAAGCCATCAGCTCAGTGTACGTTTGCCTCCCTTCAACTCCTCCCAACGGGTCTAGAATTAAAATTTTTAAGTCCATGTCTTCTGCTAAGAACTCCACTATTTCCGGAGAGAGCTGGGGCTCGATAAAAATAGTGCTGATATTATATTCTTTTATTACTTTCTGTATTTCTATTAGATGATCAGGGGTGGGCTCTTTTCCCGGAAAAGGCTCAATAGCCATAACTTGCTTTATCCCCAGGTCTTTGGAAAAATAGCTCCAGGCATCATGGAAAGCTATGAATTCCTTTTTGTTAAAATTCTTAGCTTCCTCTTTATAGCTAGAATTTAAAGATTCCAGCTTTTTAATATAGCTGGCACAGTTTTCCCTAAAATCCTCGCTATACTGCGGAAATTCTTTTACCAGTACACTACACAGGTTTTCGGATATTACCTGCCCGTTGGCAAGGGAAAGCCATATATGAGGATTTCCATCTATTAATTCTATACCTTTGTTTACAGCATATATGTCCAGGGTGGTCCCAATGCTTTTTATAGAATCATTTATCCAATCATCAAGACCCAGGCCAATTTTAATGGCAATATCAGCATCGTGTATTTTCTTTATCCTGCCTGAAGTAAATTCAAAAGTATGTGGACTTTCTCCAGGATTTATAATGTAATAAACCTCTCCCTTGTTGCCTACTATATTTTTTGCAATGTCATACAGGGGGTAAATAGTAGCAGCTATTATTATTTTATCTGCTCCAGCGTCGCTTTTGCTTTTCTGACATGAACTGATGCCAGCGATGGTAATAATGGAGATAAGAAATGCTATGAAAAAAATTAAAATATTGCTATATTTTTTTCTGCTTTTTTTTATATTCATACATCTTATTATCCACAATTTTTATGATTTTTTCCATATCCACCCTGCCCAGCCTGCTTATTTTTTCAAAACCATAAGAAAGTGAAACCTCCGATAGATAACTCCTTAAGTTACTATCCAATCTTTTTAAAACTTTTTCTGCTTTTTCCAGATTGCTGTCTACCAGCAAAATTAAAAATTCATCCCCTCCCCACCGGTACGCTGAATCTATCCCTTTCCTCAAATTATTTTCAACAATGCTTGCAAATTTCTTTAGCACCTTGTCCCCCGCTTCATGACCATGGCTGTCATTAACCTGCTTAAAATTATTTATATCAACCATAGCAACCACCATGCCGTAATTTAACCTCTTTGCCCTATTTATTTCTTCTTCAATTTTTTGGTAGAAAAACCTGCGGTTATAAAGTTTGGTTAAAGGATCTCTAATGGCTATCTCCTCCAGCTCTTGGTTTAATTTTTCAAGTTCTATATTTTTTTTCTCTAATTTCCTCTGGGCAGTTAAAAGTTCATTGTTGATAGCAGCCAGCTTGGAATACAGCCTTTTCTTGTTTTGTGCTTCTGTCTTGCTGCTGCTGACAAAACTTTGGCCTGCCTTTGCTTTCCTGGCTATTTTACCTTTTTTTACCAAGCTTGTTGCCTGCCTGGAGGCTTGCCCGGCATCCCTACCATAGCCGTCTGCACCTATTGCCTTCCATAGGTTTTCATCAACCCTAAATGGGTACCCGCCAACCATTATTTTTACATCCCCTGCCTCAGACCGGATTTTTTTAATCAAATCCTCAACATTGCTCAGATTATAGGTCATGGTTGCAGATATCCCTGCCAGGTCTATTTCCCTTTCCTTAATCTTTTTTATAATGCTTCCAGGTGGGGTATTGGAGCCTAAATAATAAGTGTCCCAGCCCTTCAATTCTAAAAGGTCTGTGAGCATCCTTATGCCTATTTCATGCTGTTCCCCATTTATGCAAGCTCCAAGAAACCTTAAGCCCATCTTCTCAGAAGATAAAATCCGGGGATACAGCTGGGCCATTATAGAATGGGTAATTGCAGTCCCGTAATGTTCAGTTGCCACATCTATTTTCCTTGTTTGCCATAGCCTGCCTAGCTCATACTGGCCGGGCTGGAATACATAGAGGTAAATATCTTCTAGCCTTGCCTCCCCTTTTATTGCTTCTGATATCAGGTAACTGGCTTTTTCTTTTTCACCCTCCAGGATAGCATCAAGGTAATTCTTAGCCAGGTTATAATATTTATTACCGGGGGATATAAAAGTTTCCGCCTTAGCCCTGTCTTCCTTGACTATCCTGATGGCTTGCTTTATATAACTTATAGCGTCTGTCCCCAGGGCACCAAGCAATCTTTGCCTGAAAACCTTAATCATGCTTTCCAGGTTCTTAACAAAATCACTTGCATGCACGCCACGTTCAGCCAGCATAACTGTAGCCCAATTTACATAGTCCAGAAATAAAGGAAGGCTATCGCAAGAAAGAGCTTGGCATAAGTAATTAAGATGGTAGCCTATATCCTTTTTGCAAACTTCAAAATCTTTTTTTGAATATTTTTGTTTTAATTCTGGCTGGAGTTTAGTTTGGGTTTCCAATATCTCAGCTGCCAGCAATCCAACATCTATATCCATGCCCCTGCATTTTATTTTTTCTGCCATCTAATTAACCATAATAGTTGATTCCCTTTCCACCACAACAGCATCCAAGTACACTAAGTCTTTTGCCTTTTTGCCGTTTGAAAGCTCTTTAAGCAGTATCCTTGCCCCTATCTTTCCCATCTTCCTTTTGGGCTGGTTTACAGTGGTGAGTCTTGGATTGGAAAATCTTGAAGAGTGGATATTGTCAAAACCTACTACAGAGACATCCTCAGGAACATTAAACCCATTATCCTGTAAAGCTCTTATAATGCCAAAAGCAATTATATCAGCCTGGCTTATCAGTGCCGTAAATCCTAATTCTTCATTTTTTTTAATATAACTGTCTATAAGCCTATAGCCTATATTAAATTCATTTGTGGCCATTTTTTCGCTGAGGAAGATAAGGTTTTTGTCACAGTTTAAATTATTCTTTTTCAATCCTGATAAATAGCCCTTGTAGCGGTGGTCTATATTATAGGTATAACCCTTAGACCCGACATAGCCTATTTTTTTATGGCCCTTTTCCTGTAAAAAAGCCACTGCTTTTTCCATAGCCTTTTTATTATTTATCAGTACAGAGGAATAATTTTTAATCTCCCTATCTATGAATACAATAGGCACATTCCTGGTATTTATTTCTTCTATCCTCTTTTGGTCATTTTGGGAGCTTATAAATATAAATCCGTCAATGCATAAGGAATTTAACCTTTCAAACTCCTTTATCTCATTTTCTATTTTATAATTAGTTGAGCCCACTATTAATATATAGTCATTTTTTTTGACCTCTGCCTCTATCCCTTTTATAACTTCCGAATAATACGGGTTATAAATATCTGCTATTATAACCCCGATCATGCTGGTTTTTTTCTGGCACAAACCCCTTGCAATTGCACTAGGGCGATAGTTATATTTTTTAACCAGCTTGAGGATTTTCTCTTTAGTAGAGGGTTTTACATGTCTTTTTCCGCTTAAAGCATTTGAAACAGTAGCTTTGGAAACTCCTGCCAGTTTGGCTATTTCCTTGATGCTTAGTTCTTTTTTATTTGCCATTTTTTATTAAAATTTATATTTTGTGTTTTTATTATATAAATAAAAAGGAAAATGTTTCAAACCAAAAAAGATTAGGAGCCGTTAAATTCTAGGGAGCTTAGCATTCCGTGATATATGTCATCTGCCATTTCATAATAATCATATCTTGCCATCCCAAAAATTATATATAACACATCATTGTTTTCGGCAAAAGCTGTTACCATTATCCATTCATTGCCATCCGGATCATGGTAGGTATAAACAAATTCATCAACTTTGATGACATTGGCAGTCTTAAACTCATTTTCTACTTGGTTAGTCTTGCTCCAATTACTGCCGGCTGTCATCCCTTGCAAAACCGTATTTGAGAAAGATGAATAGTCCTCTTTTTGAGGTTTATCGGATGCTGTGCTTGCAATTAGAGAAAAACCTACTGGTATCTTTTCTTCTGTCTGTAAGCCTACTTGTATCTTTTCATCATTTTCATTTTCACTATAAGACCAACCATCAGGAATAGCTACGCTAAATTGAAATTTATCATTAATGTAAGTTTGGCCTGTGGAAAATAAATCTAGGGATTCAGAAATGGTAAATTCATAGCTGTCGTAGAGAGAATCATTTAAGTAAACTTCCACTTTATGATCTCCAGAAGTAAGAACCCCTTCCGAGTTGGTTAAATTAAAAACAGTATAACTTTCTTCATAATAATCCTCTTCTAACGTTTTGGAGGTTTCAAAGACCGTCTCCCCATCTTCCGAATACCACTTAGCTGTAATTGTATTTCCCGATATTAAATAATTACTCTTAATGCAAGCATAAACTGTTTCCCCTTCATTGAATTGCCTGGTAATATTAGCCGGTGCTCCAGAAATATCGGTTTCACTTGCCAAAGATACCTCAAGTATTTTTACCTGTGGCTGCTGCACCATAAAGCTTTTTTCTTTTTCCAGTTTACCATTATGGAAAAATTCTACATTATAATTGCCCGGTGGGAATAATTTTACCTCTTCTGTAGTATGTATGCTGGAAGCCACGTAACCTTCAAAGTAACCCCGCCCATCTTTATATTCAGATGACTCGTCTAAAAGTGTTTCCCCTGTTGTAATATTAATCCATTTAAAACTATACACATCACTAGCTTTGGCTCCTTTGCATAAAATAGTTGCGTGAATACTCTCTTCTTCTGCATTGTATAAAACCTTAGAACCTTTGGGTTCATTTGTCTCATGGTCAATGTCTTGGCAAATTGCCAGTTCTCCAAAATGTAGTTCAGGAGCACAAGATATGCTAAATATAAAAATTACAAATATAGCGCCTGTAATAAACAGTTTAACTTTTTCTTTGTTCATATTCCCCCACCATTTTTCCTTCTTTTAAATCTTTAGCAATTAAAGCTTCTGCCCTTTCTGAATAGTCCATGAATCCTCCCCCACCAGGGGTTTCTACATCAATTGTATCACCCTTGCCTAATAAGATATTTGAGGATTTTGAAGGTAGTACGGTTTTATTATTCAACAAAAACCGTCCGGTCTTACCATGCATTCCCCCGTTCCACCCCCAGGGCGGAAATTTATGTCTATCCCCATGTGAGGAAAAAATAATTCCATCCTTCAACACCTTGATCCTCCTTACCAACCCCAACCCTCCCCTAAACTTTCCTCTTCCTCCTGAATCCGGTATGAGCTCATATTTTTCCACCATTATGGGAAATTCTCTTTCCAGTGCTTCGATAGGCAAATTAGATGTATTAGTTATATGGACTTGCACAGCATCCATTCCATCTCCCCCTTCATAGGCACCAGCACCGCCAGCTACTGCTTCCACATAAACAAAAGTTTGGCCATCTGAAAATACCACTGCAGTGCTAGCATCATTAGATCCAGCTACAGCCTTATTTGAGTCAGCCTTATTCAATGCACCAATTATAGTTCCGGCAATCCTTTGGCATGTATCAGTCCTGGCTCCCACTGCTGCACCAGGGGAAGGGTTTATTATGCTACCGTCAGGCACTTTTATTTCTATCACCCTTTCAATCCCTGAATTTGCTGGCAGTTCCGGATCAAAAAAAGCTTTTAACACATAAAAAATAGTGGCCACCAAAGCAGATCTTACTACGTTTATAGCACCTTTGCTCTGCTGGTCCGTACCAGTAAAATCAAAAACTATTCGGTCCCCTTCTATATTTATTAAAACCCTTATGTCAATTGGCTTGTCTGTAACCCCGTCATCATCAAGTTTGTCCGCAAACTTGTATGTGCCATCTCTTAAATTTCTGATTTTATCCCTTAACCTGCTCTCTGTATAATCCATACACTCACTTATGGCTTTGCTAATTTTTATAGAGCCGTATTTTTCCCATAATTCATTTAGGTGCTTGATGCCCATTTTGTTGGTAGCAACTTGTGCATCTAAATCTGCTTGTCTCTCTCCGGGAACCCTGCAATTTATATAAATAAGGCGCAATAATTCCTTGTCCGGCCTACCCTGGTATATTAACTTTACGGGAGGAATTCTCAAACCTTCCTCATAAATAGACTTAGCATTTCCTGATATTCCCCCAGGCATAGCTCCCCCCATGTCTGAGTGGTGGGCTATGTTTGCAGCAAAGCCCTGGAGTTTTCCCCTGTAAAAGAAGGGGCTGACCAATGTTATGTCGGGCAAGTGGGTACCCCCTTTGTAGGGATCATTGGCAATAAAAACATCTCCTTGCCTTATATCTTTCCCATACTCTTTAAGAACTTCCCTTACCACACCCAACATTGAACCAAGATGCAAAGGTATATGCTCTGCCTGGGCTATTAACTGTCCCTCCTTGTCAAATATGGCAGTAGAGCAATCCCTTCTTTCTTTAATATTTGCAGAGAAAGCACTCCTTACCAGCACCTGTCCCATTAATTCTGCTATTGCCTTCAGCCTGTTCTGTATTACCTGCAACACAACAATGCCCGTGTTATCCATTTTGCCCCTTAAATATGTTTATAACCAGATCCCCATCCTCACCCATTACAGCAGAATCTTGCGGGGGTATTACTATGGTTGAATCTACTTGTTCAATAACTGCCGGCCCCTCTATTTTTCTTGCCGCATCCATCCTCATTTTGTCATATATGGGAGTCCTTATCCTTCCACCCGAACCCAGAAACATAATGTCCCTATACCCCTTTATCGGCGCTCCCTTAGCCTTTTGCATAAAGTTATGTTTAACTTTTATTTTTGACCTGCCAATGCATTTTAACCTAATATTTACTATCTCTATAGCTGCTCCTTTTTTAAAATGGCCATAAACCTGTGAATGTTTTTTATTAAAGCTTTCCACCAGGTTATTCCAAATTTTATCATTTCCCGTATTTAAGCTAGGAATTGGCACATTTATTTCATAATTCTGTCCCCTGTACCTCATATCAGCAAAGAAGTCCATCTTTTGGCTGCTCTTGGGTATGTTCTCTTTTCCAAACCACCGCCTGCCTTTAATACTCAGCCCCTTTATTGCTTTTTTTAGTCCGGTCCGGCCATGTTTGCTATAAGCAGTTACAAAATCCATAGTTTTATTACAGCTAAACAAGCCTGCGGCTGAAAAAACACCGGGATTTGCAGGAATTACTGCATTTCCTATCCCCAGATCTCTGCAAATATCGGCAGCGTGCATAGGGCCAGCCCCACCATATGCTACCATTTTCAAGCTTCCGGGATTTATCCCCTGAGATAAAGTAATCTTGCGGATTTCATTGGAAATATTATCAGAAATTATCCTATTAATTGCCCAGGCCCCTTCTTCTATGCTCCAGTCAAAAGGGTAACAGATTTTTTCCTTTATAGCTTTTTCAGCTTTTTGCCTGTCCAGGCTTATCTTATTTCCCAGCATAGTATCCTCGCCTATTAACCCCAGGATAAGATTTGCATCAGTTACTGTAGGCTCACGGCCTTCTCTATTATAACAAGCAGGGCCAGGATTTGCCCCAGCACTTCCAGGGCCCACCTTAAGGTGGCCATATTCCACAGATGCGATACTACCTCCCCCCGCCCCAATTGTCAGTATATCAACAGTGGGAAATTTTATGGGGAAGCCTAGAATCTCTTTTTCCACGGTTTTAGCAGGCTTAAAATCTTTTACCAAGGCCACATCAGTACTGGTGCCACCAATATCCAGTGAGATTATGTTCCTCCCTATTTTCTTTTCTTCAGCCAGTGCAGCTGAACCAACTACCCCTGCACTGGGTCCAGAGTAAGCAGTCCTTACAGGAAAGCTAGCAATGCTTTTGGGAGAGCTAATCCCTCCATCTGACTGGCTAATATATATGGGGGCACCGCTTCTAATTTTTTTAATCCCTTTAACTAGTTTAGATAAGTAATTTATCAGTACAGGTCCTAAATATGCATTTAGCACGGTGGTAGTTAATCTCTCATATTCCCTGAATTCAGGTATAAGCTCAGAGGATACAGCCAAATAGGCAGATGGAAACTTATCCTTTACAATTTTAGCGGCTTTCTTCTCGTGGCTATTGTTAGCATATGAATGCAAAAACAAAATCGCTACGGACTCAATACCTCCCTGCTTAATTTTTTCTATACCAGCTCCAAGATCATTAGCATTTAAAGGAATAAGTACTTTGCCTCTAGCATCAATCCTCTCTTCTACCTCCAGCCGCCAATCCCTGCTAATTAATGGCTCTGGCTTTCTGCCACGGAGGTTATAAAGTTCAGGTCTTTTTTGCCTGCCTATTTCTAATAAGTCCCTAAATCCTTTGGTGGTTATAAGGGCGGTTTTGCTGCCCTTCCTTTCGATAATAGCATTTGTTCCTACAGTGGTTCCATGTCTGATATCCCTTATTTTCCCACTAGCATTTATCTCCCTTAATCCCTGTATTACCGGATTCCAGGAATGGGTTTTGTTGGAAAGTACCTTAAAAGCCTTTACCTTATTCTTATTACTGTCATATACTACGAAATCAGTAAAAGTTCCGCCAACATCTATGCCGATTGAAAGCAGTTTTCCCCCTATGACTTTATTGTCTTTATATGAATAAGATGTATGGTAACTCCAATTGCAACCAAAAATAAAAGAAATTTAACCCATAAAATATCTACCGCAAAAAAAGCCGAGCAGGATATGGTTAGCCATAAAACAGCTATGGCAGTTATTTTGGTTTTTAAAGTTAACCCTCTTTTTTCCTTGTAATCTTTTATATATTTACCAAAAACCTTATTACCCAATAACCACCTATGGAATTTTTTGGAGCTATTTGCATAGCAGGCAGCAGATAAAAGAAGAAAAGGAGTGGTGGGAAGTATTGGTAAGAAAATCCCCAAAACCCCTAACCCTAACGACAATGAGCCTGAAGTTATAAGGGCTACTTTTTTTATAATTCCCTTCTCTATTTTCATCTACGTAATCCTATTTATCTTATTTGCAAATTCCTCTATATTTTCTTCCTTTACAGTAGAAACATCCTTATCAGTCTCTAGCATTTTTTTCATGATCTTTCTAAAAAAGAAATTCAATTTTTTAAAAGAAACTCTTCCCCCGAAATAACCTACTACTGCTGCCTTTTTTATAAGCTGTTCGGGAAATGAATCCCTGAATTGCTTTTCTGCTTCTTCCCCTTCCCTCAGACAGCATAGAAACAAGCCTATTTTTTTGTTTAGAAGTGCCTCTAAATTATTTAGACAAAATCTGCTTATTTCTTTATTAATTTTTCCGGCAATTATTGATCCGCCAATTATTACTATATCATATTTATCCACATCTACCTTTTCTTTACCCAAATTCTTTAATTCTGCTTCTCCAGAAATATAGCTGGCAAGAGTGTTTGAGCATTGTTCAGTGCACCCATACCTTGTTGCATATAAAATTGCCTTCTCCATTTAAACTCTCCTATTCCAAATATTATATACCTGACACCCCTGGTAGAGATTTCCTATAATTATACTATTTCTGGGTAAAATGAAAAATTAGGCTACTTTGATATGTAGAAAAATAGAATACCCTGGTTTAGTTACTTAAAAACGTATTTAGTATTTCGCTGCCCTTGTAATCGATATATGTATCTAGGACCTCTTTATACCTTTCACATACAGGCTTCCTGCAATCCCCATGTACCAGGATTGAAGAATACATGCAGCCTCCGCCACAAATCGGGCCAAATTTGCAATTCCTGCATTCCTCCAGGGTCAGCACATTCCTTCCAATCCATAAGCTTTTTTTGTCTCCGAAAAATTCCAGGGAAGGATCAAACCTGCCTATAGCCATATCGGGATTGCCAATAGACTCTCCGCAAACATATATTAGGCCATCAGGACAGAAAATATTTAATTCCAGCAAATTGCTTTCACAATTAAAAAACTTCGGTGAAACATTGGGGGCACCACCAAGTATGTCCAGCAGATGCCTTAACGGCTTAAAAATATAGTAGCCAAACAGGTCCTCAAGATAAGGGTGTTCCCTATATACTTTTATCAACTTTTTCAATAGCTTTTCAGGCTCTATAAGATTGCCAGCACATTCTGTACTGCTATGGTCGGTAACTTCTGCCAGCCTTATAGAAAAATTTGGGTGCTTAAGCCAACCCTGCCTATCAATAAAATGGTAAAGGTCGGGCAATGATTCAATATTGGACTTGTCTATGTTTACCCGCACATTGATGTTTATCCTGTTTTCTAACAGCAGTCTTATGCTATTTACTATTTCACTGAAGCTTCCCCTTCCTGTTCGGTATTTTCTCCTTTTGTCATGTATTTGGCTGGGACCGTCTATTGTAATCTGCAGCATTTCAATATTTTCTCTATACGGTTTTAAAATATCAATAAATCTATGGACTTTTACTCCATTGGTTACAATAGTTATAATGGTATCTTTACTGGCCGCAAATTCTAAAATCTTTTCAACTAACAGCTTACATTTTAGAAGCAGCGGTTCACCTCCAAATAGCTCTACTGCTTCCATCCTGTTTGAATGGTTTTCTGATATAATCTCTGCAGCTTTTATGGCCCTTTCCAGCATTTTGGTGTCCATTGATTTTTGCGGTAGAGCTTTTTCAAAACAGTAAGAACAATTGAGATTACACTGGTAAGTTGGACAAAAAACATATCTAATTGGCCTGGACTTGGCTTTTTTTAAGTAGCTGTTAAAAATCTTTTTAAATAGCTTTTCTTCTTCCTTAAGGTCATAATAAAGATACCCTCTCTCCATTAAGCTAGAGAGAGGGTTGGAGCCGATATGGGCAGGATCTCTAACAGAATCCCAGATCCTGTTTTCTATAATATCCACTGCCCCGGTTAGGGTGTTGTTAATAAGGGTATAATTTTGGTTAATTTTTCTGGAAAAATTGTACTTGCTTAGCTTCAAGCCCATCTACTATTTTCTACCTGCATAGCCAAACCAGCACCAAAACCAGCAACACATTGGACCATCTTCCGCTTTAAGGTTTTTTAAAGTTTGGTCCTTGTTCCATAAATTCTGGGTTTTATTAATTGATCTCAAAAAATACCCCTTTCCCAAAAATTATATTGAGGATATTATAGCAAAATAATATATAAAAAAAAATTATAAAAAGAATATAAGTCAAAGTGTTTATCTTAAGAATATTAATCTGTCATCTATTCTTACTACTATTAATATCTGAATTAATAAGAAAAATATCCACAAAACAACCATCACTATCTTGGTAAATAACCTACTGCTTATCCTATCTTTATTGGCATTAAGTATTAACCTAATCCTGTTTCTTATCCTTCTCATATTTATTTTCACCATGGGGAAAAACTTTGAGCCTTCCGCCGGAACCGTCCTAAAACTTTTTTCTGAGCTTAATTTTATTTTCTTTATTGCATTCAATATGTTGCTTGCTATCTCTTTGGCAGGTTTGTCTGAATATTTCACCAATAATTTATCACTACCTTTTTCCTGTTCCTCTCTTATAAGAGCATAGGCTATATAAGAAAAAGGGTTATAAAAAAGAATATCCCTCAATATAAGGGCTGCCCACCCAATTAAGTTATCATGTCTTTTTATATGAGATAATTCATGCTGGATTAAGGTTTCCTTCTCTTCTTCAGACAACAGCTCTAGCAACACCGGAGATAAGACTAATGTGTATCTTTTGGTGCCTATTATAAAAGGGGAAAAATAACTACGGTGGGTTAGGCTCACATCGGGTTTTCTTATATTAATCTTCTCTGCATAATTATCTATAATTGAATATATTTCAGGCACATCTTTCCTGCCAACCTTCTCTTCATGGGCCAGGCTTCTGTAGAAAAAGAACAAATGCATCCACCTGAGTATAAGTATAAAGCTTATGGTAGAAAAAATAATGAAAATAATTATATGGTTTAAATCAGAAAATATTGCAATTTCGCTTTCAAACCTTCCCGCTATATTATGGGGATCAGGAAACCTTAGGCCTCCTAAAACAACAGGCATTCTTAAATCCCCGCTACTAATATTTATTTTCTCGCATAGTATTACAAAAGGCTTTACCAGCGGTAAAAATAAAAACATGATCCTAATGCTGGAATCCTTAATCCTGAAAATGGAAAGAAAAACTAATACAAAAACCAGGCTGGCAAAACTATCATAAATTATTGGGATTATATAATTGAAAATTATATCGATAAATATCATCAATATTTACTTCTTGGGGAAGTTATTAATATTTATCTATTTCCTCAAGTAACTTATCTATACCTTCTCTGGAAATGTTCTTGGTGTCATCTAAAAATTTTGCAACAAAATCTTTTGCACTGTCCTCCAATAAATTCTCAGCTACTGACTTTATTATGCTTTTAGAAAGTTGTTTTTTATCAACATTAGCTGAATAGATATATGTTTTTTCACTCTTATCCTGCTTCAACATCCCTTTTTCAGCTAATGCAGTCATGGTAGACATAACAGTAGTATAAGGAGTAAATTCTTCTTTGTTTTCCTGTATTTCTTTCTTCAGCATAGTCTCGTGTACCTTTCTTACAGTAACATTTTTCTGCTCCCATACTATTTTCATTATTTCAATCTCTAAAGCGCTTATGCTATTAAGCTTATCTATTCCCACTTTTTGATATTTCCTTTTACTTTCCTTCTTTCTTGGCATCTATTCTTCCTCTCTTTCTTTACCCAATAAACTAAATTTAGTATATGATAATAACAACATAACATTATTTCAAGCTATTTTTTTTATTTTTAGAATTTTATAATAATCTTTGTAATTCCTTATGAAAAACATCATTTTATAAAATAAAATATTATTAATATATAAAATTATTATATATCAAGAAGAGGTAATAAAAAAACTTAACTTTTTGCAATACCTTATTAAACTTTGTAAATTTTGTTATAATTTATCTAAAAGGGCTTAATTATGGGTGAAATAGAAGAATATATTAAATGCCAGAAGTTTATATTAAAAAGTGAGCTTCAATTTACAGAATCAAACATGGGGCTTGACATATACCAAAGCGATTTTGCCCTTAAAGCTATTGACTGTATTTTTGATTCTGTGGAAAAACTTGCTTCAGAGATTGAGAAATTAAAACAAGAAAAAAGCTAACTATTTGCTTTTAGGCAATATCTAGAACCCAAAAAAAGAATACCTGAAACGGGTATGAGATCTCAGATGTAATGCCTGTAAAATAAATTTAAAAGTTTAGAATAACTTCCCCATTCATTTACATTTTTTAATTACTATTTTGTTTTCCCAATCTTCTATTTAAAACTATAAAAATAATCGAGAGCTAAAAACCTTTTAAAAAATTGCTTAATCTGTTAATTTTAGTTATTAAAATAAAAATAGGTGAAAGATGCCTGCATTTTTAACTCACTGCTTTTTTGCAGAAGATGTATTAAAAAAGATAAAGAATACCAACTTAAAGCAGAAAATAAGTAAAAGAAAAGCTCTTTATTTTTTAGGCTCGCAGGGCCCTGACATTTTCTTTTATTACCGGGCAAAGCCTTGGACCAAAGATGACGGCTTGAGCAAGCTTGGCTTAACCATGCATGACAGCAAAGTCCAGGACTTTTTTATTGAAAGCTTGAAGTACATAAAAACTAATGAGGGTTGCCAAGAACTCTTTGATGACCTTAGCGTATACGTGGCTGGTTATATCTGCCACTACAGGCTAGATAAAACTGCCCATCCCTTAATTCATTATCTAGCGGGTATATATAAAAATACAGCCGAGACTAAAAAATATCATACCTATCACCGGAAACTAGAAAGTATTATTGACTTGCTAATGTTAAAAAATAAAAATTATAAGAGCCCTTATAAATTCCGGGGCTATAAATTAATTGAAAAGTATGCCAAATATACTAGTTCCCTGTTAGATTATTATAAATTTATACTTAATAAAGTTTATAAAACCCAAATAAAGGAACCGCAGCTATTAACAGCAATTTCAGATATGCACGATATCCTAAAATTATTAAAGGACCCTTATGGCCTGAAATGGTTAATCTATAAAATAATAGAAATACTTCTGGGAAAAAATGGACAAATTACTTCTTCGATGCTACCCAGATCCTTTAATAAAAAAGCTGATTACCTAAATCTTAAAAATAATAAATGGAATCACCCATGTATTAAAGATAAAATTTTTCACAGCTCCTTTATTGAACTATACAAAATGGGGGCAAAAGAGGCTGCTATTTCTGTAGAATTGATGCAATCTTTTTTAGAAAAAAATAAAGGCTTACTAGAAGTGAAAAGTCATTTTAAGGATGAATCATATTCCACAGGTATAAAATGCGGCAGTAAAGAACTAAAATATTTTAACTGTATTTTTGAAAAATAGAATTACCATTTCTTCTTATATTTCGCAAGTATACAATCGTCATCAATATTTTTCAGCTTGGAGATGTCGCTGAATGTTGACCAGCTAGTCCTTATAATGCCGGGAGGATTTTTTCTATTTTTCCAAAC
The DNA here is from genome assembly GCA_964423265.1 of uncultured Actinomycetota bacterium. Lineage (GTDB taxonomy): Bacteria > Actinomycetota > Humimicrobiia > Humimicrobiales > Humimicrobiaceae > M55B165. The sequence continues at coordinate 1,105 of CAYREF010000006.1, read as the reverse complement.
AAAATACCGGGTTTTAGGATCAGCAGGATTTCCGCTTCCAAAATCTCCAAAAATTTTTCTATACTTTGTGTACTGCCTATCTGAGCCAGTTTTAGCTAAAATGGATGCGGCGCCTACTACAGTATATTTACCATCTGCTTTGTGGGAGGCAATAATTTTTATACCAGGCAACCTATTTACACTCTTACCTCCAAGTTTATCAAATCTTAGGTTAAGCCTTTTAAGATTTACTCCCCAATTATCAATGAATACTTTTCTTATCACATAATTTTTTCCAAGATCCTTTAGTATGCCAAAAGTAGTAACCATTTCCAGGTCATTTAAATTTAACTGGTCCCCAGTTAAATTTTGGGGAGTAATTTCTTTTATAGACCAAAAAACAGCCGTGTTTTTTATTTCCCTGGCCAGCTCCTGCCTTTTCTCTGGAGCTATTATTTTGCTATCTTTTACTCCGATAGATCTCCAGTACTTAATTATTTTACGGTCTGCTAATACCCCAGCCATGAAAATGCTGCCAATACAGGGGCACTTGGTGGCATCATCTATTCCTGCTATTAAATATCTTTTCTCGTCCATAATTTGGGAAAGTTTATAGATCTAAAGCAATTTTGTCAAAAAACTGCTTTTAGCTATAATAATACTAAGATCGAAAGGAGGTAAACATTGATTGATTCATATAGTTTTGGAAATATGGTAATCGATGGGATAAGATACCGGTCCGATTTAAAAATATTCCCTGACCAGGTTAAGTCTAAATGGTGGAGAAAGAAAGGCCACCTGCTATTAGAGGAAGACTTAAAAGACGTTCTTGAATACCGGCCTGATATTTTAATTATCGGAACTGGCGCAAGTGGCCTCATGAAAGTAGATGAGAGCTTTATAGAGCGTCTGGAAAGTTTGGGGATTAAATATATTATAAAAAATACAAAACAAGCAGTTAAAGAATTTAACAAAAGTAAAAGCAATAAAGTTGTGGGTGTATTTCACCTTACCTGTTAACCACTACCCTTTCAAAAACAGTATAAATTAACTAATTTAAATGAAGTTATTTTTAAACATACCTTCAATTTCTTTTATTTCCCTGGTGCTCTATCCTGCTGCTAAT
>CAYREF010000005.1:40244-59656 GCA_964423265.1 uncultured Actinomycetota bacterium | reverse complement strand
TCATTTATGTCTTCGCCATAATCTAATATAACTTGCACAAGCCCTTGTTTTTTTCTTGATTCAAACTTCCTGTTAAAAGGAAAATTAGATGATTCTCTTGCTTCAATAATTCTTTTAAGCCTTGCCAGGTTTTGTATGGTTTGCTTGCCTGCAATCCCGTCAGGCGCAAGGTTCATATTTTTCTGGAATTCAATTAAGGCTTTCTTCGTTTTTTCACAAAATATCCCATTTTCGTTTTCATGATAAAAACCCAAGCTTTTTAACCAATACTGCAATACCTTAACATCATCTCCCCTGAATGGCGGGTATTTTAAATAAAGCAGCCTGTCGCCCACTTTATAACCTGCATCCACAAGCTCCTGCCAGGTTTCACTGTCAATAATACCATTGGCATCCAGGCCCCTATCTTGCTGGAATTCTTTTACTGCCCTTTCGGTAGCCTTGCCGAAAATACCATCTATGCCAGTACCACCCATGCTATATCCCAGTTGTTTTAGCCTTCTTTGGAGGTCAACAACATTTTTTCCCGAATTATCTCTTTTAAGAATTTGTAATATATCCATAATAAAAAATTATAAAAGGCCCCTTAACTGCTTGTCCAGTGAAGTAGCAGCAACCGCTCCATCTGATACCGCAGTTATAACCTGCCGCAAAGCCGTACTCCTTACATCTCCTGCTGCATAAATACCTTTAAAAGAGGTCCGCATATACCGGTCTGTTATTATAAAGCCGTTATTATCTGAATCCACTAAATCTTTTACCAGTCCTGCATTTGGTTTATAGCCCACATATTCAAACACCCCATCAATACTCATGGTATAAGACTTGCCTTCCTTCTTATTTCTAACCTTTATTTTCTGCAATCTGTCTTTTCCTATAAATTCCTCAATTACTGAACTCCATAGGATTTTAATTTTATTGTTACCAAATGCCCTTTCCTGCAGGATATTTACTGCCCTCAGCTCGTCCCTCCTATGGATTATATATACTTTTTTTGCAAATTTAGCCAAGAACAGCGCTTCTTCTATGGCAGTATCTCCTCCACCCACAACAGCAACCTCCTTGTCTTTATATAGAGCCCCATCACAAGTTGCACAAAAAGAGATCCCGCTTCCTATAAGCTCCTTTTCGCCTTTAACATGCAGCATCTTAGAGCTTGCTCCAGTAGCAATAATTATAGATTTTACTTCATATAAATCTTCTTTATCAAATACCGTGCATTTAAATATTTTTCCGCTATTTTTATCTACTGGTTCCACTGATTCAATATTGGTATATTCTTCTATCTTTATTCCCAATTTTTTGCAGTGTTCCACAAAGTTTTTAACCAGATCAAACCCGGATATTTTTTCTTTAAAGCCCAGATAATTCTCTATAAATTCTGTATTGGTTATCTGGCCCCCTGCCATGTATTTTTCAACAATCATAAAGTCCATGCCAGCCCGCTTAGCATATAAAGCTGCTCCAAGTCCTGCAGGACCAGCCCCTATAATAAGTAAATCTTTTTCTACTTTTTTCATGCAAATATACCTCCAATAATTTAAACTGCATTTGTTTTATTATAATTATTAAGGTAATTAAAATAAATGGATTATTTATGATGAGGAGCTATCATTTAAAAAGGACAGGCTACTTATACCTCTTTGCCGCATCCTTGATCCTCACTTCTAGTTCTTCCTCTGATTTAATTCCCGAGATATCCAAATCAAGATCCATAAGCAGCCTTATTGCACTTCTTACTATTACTGTGTTTGCAATTTTATGCCCGCCACTTTTCTTGCACTCTATTCCCAGATTCTCTAAAAAGGATACCATGCTTGAGGGCATTGTTATGGGGACTCTAAAATAATCTTGCTTTTTTTCTACCATGTTATTACCTCTTACTATATTTGTGTTGTATTTTTACGTATATGAGTATATCTACTAAACGCCATATTGTCAAACTTACGGGTAAAGGCAATTTGGCCAAAAACCATTTTCTATTTTTACCCAACAGTTTTATTTGCTATAATTATAAAACTATAATAACAAAAGGAGAAAAATTGGCATCACAAAAGGAAACCCTTCTAGGAGTTATCGAAGCAATCAGCAATAAATTAATTGATGCTGAAAAAATGCTTACAGACCTGGACTCCAAGGTAGGCGATGCAGACTGCGGGATAGGAGTCAAAAGGGGCTTTAATGCAGTTTTAAAAGAGGTTCCAAACTTAGGGCAATTAAGCCTTGGGGATTCGCTAAAAAAAGTAGGATTTACCTTAGCCTATACCATTGGCGGTACTTCAGGTGCAATGCTTGGCACTGGATTCCTAGAGGTTGGAAAAAGTGTTGGGGATAAGCAGGAAGTTAATCCTAATGATATTGCCCAGGGGCTGGAACAGGCTTTAAAGGTTATCCAAAGAAGGGGCGGAAATACTGAAGTTGGCGATAAAACTCTAGTTGATGCCTTGGCTCCGGCTGTCGAAGCCGTAAAAAATTCAGTAAGTTCAGGGGAAAAAAACATAATTAATATAATCCAGAATGCTTATAATGCAGCCAAGAAAGGTTCTGATGATACCATAAATATAGCTGCTAAAAAAGGTAGGGCATCCTACCTGGGTGAAAGAAGCAAAGGAACTAGGGACCCAGGATCTGTAGTTATTTATTTGATGTTTGAAGCTGCATTAGAATATTTAAAAGGTTAAAGGTGCGTACATGAAAAAAATAATTAATAACCCGGAAAATGTAGTTCATGAAATGTTAAAGGGCTTAAGGGATTCAAGACCTGATACTATAGAGCTTGTTCCTGAAAAAAGGATAGTTTACCGTAAAGACCCTTATTTAAATAAAGTGGGAATAGTATCAGGCTCAGGAAGCGGCCACGAGCCCGACCAGGCATTCTACGTTGGCAAGGGCATGCTTGACGCAGCGTGTGCCGGTCCTGTGTTTGCAGCCCCTACCCTTGATGCAATAGTTGAATCAGCAAGGATAGTTGATAGGGGCCGAGGGGTACTGTTTTTAGTAAAAAACTATACCGGAGACAGGGCCAACTTTGAGATGGCTACCGAAGCCATAGAATTTGAGGGCGGCCCCACTACTGAGACCGTCATTATAAATGATGATGTTGCAGTAAAAGACAGCACTTTCACCGCAGGAAGAAGAGGAGTAGCTGGAGCTATTTTTGTATACAAGATCGTGGGCGCCAAATCAGATGAAGGCGCCAACCTGGAAACTCTTAAGAAACTGGCCATGGAAATAAATGAGAATGTAAGGTCAATGGGATTTGCACTAAAACCCTGTACCACTCCAGAAAAAGGCTCTCCCACGTTTGACCTTGGAGATGATGAGATAGAAATAGGAGTAGGCCTACATGGAGAGCCAGGAAGAGAGAGGACAAAATACCAGCGTGCAAATATTATAATAAAGACCTTAATGGATGCAGTAATAGGAGATTTACCATTTGAAAGCGGAGACGAAGTAGCATTAATGGTAAACGGCCTGGGCGGAACCCCTATTGGAGAATTGTATATAGCATCGGGCATTGCCCATGATATCCTGAAAGATAAAAACATAAAAGTATTTAAAACATATGTAAATAATTACTGTACCTCCCTGGATATGGAAGGATGCTCTGTAAGCCTTCTAAGATTAAACGAAGAATTTAAAAGACTGCTTCTATATCCTGCAGACATACCAATGGGTTATTTTTAAAATGCCTCCCTTAAACAATGAACCAGCAAAAAGAGAAGATAAGCTAAAAAAAGAACTGGGCAGGATTACTCCATTACTTAAAAATCTTGAGATAGAGAAGGCAATCCTGTTCGGCTCTGTTGTTTCAGGAAATATTGGTTTTACCAGTGATATAGACTTAATAATAATAAAGAAGACAAAAAAAAGGTTCCTAAAAAGACTGGAAGAAATCTACGGATATTTAAAACCCAGATGTGCTATTGACATACTGGTGTATACTCCTGAAGAATTCAAAACACTCTCCGAAGAGAATAATTTTATAAAAAATGCTGTAAGCAAGGGAGAAATCCTATATGAAAAGTAAGAAGAAAAAAGAGTCAGTTAGATGGCTGCTCCAGGCAGAAAAAGACCTCGATGATGCCAGGTATAATTACAAGGGTAAAAGGTTTAATATAGCTTGTTTCCTTGCCCAGCAATCAGCAGAGAAAATGCTTAAGGCTTACCTGTATGAAAAAGGCGAACATGCTGTATGGGGCCATTCAGTAGCAGATCTTGTGGATGACTCATTAAGATATGATAAAGACTTCAGTAAACTCTTCCGCATGGCCGGACCCCTGGACGCATATTATATACCCACTAGATACCCGGATGGTCTTCCGGGAGGAATACCAGCAAATGCATTTGCAGAAGAAGATGCGAAAAGAGCAATAAGCCTGGCCGAGAAGGTAATGAAATTTATAAAAGGTAAAGAGAATTTTTTTAAATAAATTTTCTGGCTTACCAGTTCAAATGAAAATAAACCTAGTTAAGATTGCTGCAGTTGATAATATAGTTAGGAACTATCTGCTAATTTTTTAATTATCATTTTTTATACAGGAGACATAACTCTCAACTTGTAGTTCTGTTTCCGGTTCAATAATATCAAAATGAGAATCAGCATGTAAAAGCACAGATTTCGATCTAATTGCAGCAGATGCTATCAATATATCAGTATAAGGAATAGTTAGGCCCTTCCTTCTAAGATTGAAAGCCAACCTGCCTGCATCTTCCCATAATTGGGTATCCACTGGTATTTCTTCAAGTGCCCCCAGATAGTTATTAAGGGAGTTGAGTTCTTTTTTTGTTTTTACCCCTCCCATGATTTCCAATCTGACCATACCGAAAATATTAACCATATCCAGCATTAACAAATGATCTATTCTTTTTTTTAATGGTTGAAAGGAATTTTTTCTTAAAGCAAATATCCACACAGAAGTGTCTACTAAAAACAACTATTGCCCCTTCCTTAACTTGTCAAGGCCATCCAAAGTCAGGGCTAGATCATAAGTTCCCAATTCTTTCCTCAGAGCTTCTATATTCTTCCTATGCACTAACTCTTTTAACCCTTTTTCTATTGCTTCTTTTTTACTTTTGGCATTTATAGCCTTAATTGCATTTTCTAAAAGTTTGTCATCAATAAACACGGTTGTCTTTCCCATATTTTACTCCTTAGAGAAACATAAATATTTTACATATTAATTATACATAAAACGATTAAATTATCAATTGAAGTTAGTCTTAGCTTAAATTTTCTTTATCTAATCATAAAATAAAGCAACTACACTTAAAAATCCACATGAGTATTTCCCAAATAAATTACCATAATATACAATTTTGTGTTAAAAGTTTTTACCCAAGAATCTTATTAGTTCCAATTTTATCCATATTAGGAAAATGAACATGCAGAATTTATCATTCTGCAGCATTATCATTTCAATACTTGGTTGAAGAATTTGTAAGTAGTTAATAGAATTTCTTAAAATAAATTTTCTATCAGGCTAAAATCGCCCTCTTTTGCAGCCAGCAGTATGGGCTTCATATATTTTTCAACATTTTCTATATTTAAAGGTACCGGCATGTTTTTAAGCTTCATCTCCAACTGGGGATTTTTAGCCGCATTTATTGCCCTGTTTATATGTTTCTCTGAAAAACCTTCAATCTCATCTAATTTAGTAGGAAAATCCAGGGAATTAAAGAAGTTCAGCATTGCAGCTGCAACTGCTTCCCCAGTTTTTCTGCTGTCATCTGTATCTATTTCCCCCTCCATATAATCTGAGAATATGCCAGAAATCTTTTCTAACTTTGCAATAATTTTAGGAGCATAAAAAACTGTGTAATAAGGATTAAGAATTGCACAAGCCCTGCCATGGGTAGAGACATCAACCATAGAAAAACTGTTAAGGTGCGGCCCGCTTGTGCCTCCTAGCATAAGAGCATAACCGCCCAGATCAGTGGCCAGTCCTATAGCCTTCCTGTATTCAAAACTTTTTAGATTTTTTACCAGTTTAGGCAAGTAATTTGCTATAAGGGCAATGGAAGTCAGGCATACATCTTCAGCCACTCTATTATCCTTTAACCCGTAATAAACTTCCAAGGAATGAGAAAAGCCGTCTAGCGCCCCATCTATTGTAAGTTCCTTTTTCTGGCTTAAAGTAGTTGAATAGTCAAAAACAGACCTGTCGGGAATTAAAACCTGGTCTGATATTAATTTCTTTTGCTTGGCCTGCGGGAAAGTAATTACTGCATTTTTACTTAAATGGGATCCGGAGGCTGCATTGCACTGTACAGCCACCAGGGGATACAGTTTTTTGCCGCTTTTTTTTAAAGCCTGGCTGACTTTTCCTTCCCCTAAATAGGGTTCTATGGCATCTATATCTAAGGACGCCAAAATATTTGCAATTTTTGCACAATCTATAGCAGACCCTCCACCAACGCAAAATATGCTATCAGGTTCATTTTCATTAACTACCTTTGACAAGCTTAAAACATCTTTTACTGGAGTATTTGGCTTGGAAGTGTCAATATCATCTAGTCTTTCAATTCTATTTTGTATAAGTATATCAAGCACCCTTTTCTTAAGGGGTTTTGCCCATTGGCTTTCTGAAATTATAAGGAGAGTACTAGATCCAAACTGCTTTACATAATTGCCAAGTGAATCAAGGCAATCTATGCCAAAAGTATAATTTTTTCCCTTATAATCTTTCAGAAGTTTTTCAGCTTTTTTTATGTTATCCTCCATGGCGTTTATTTACTTTATATTATAATATGCTATTTGTAAAAGAATAATATATAATGGTAAAAAATTGGGAAGTATAGACGGAGAAATATGTTAAATATATCAGATAAGTTTATAAAAATTTCGGTTATTGGCGGAAGCACTGTTGAAAAAGATTCACCAGTATACAATAAAGCCTACGAAGTAGGAAAAGAAATAGCGAAAAATGGTGCCGTTCTCATATGCGGAGGTTTAACTGGAGTAATGGAAGCTGCCTGCAAGGGGGCAAAAGAGGAAAACGGCTTAACTGTGGGCATACTCCCCTCCGGTGATCCTAATACTGCCAATAAGTATGTTGGCATAAAAATTCCTACGGGAATGGGGTATGCAAGGAATGTTGCGGTAGTTTTATCAGGGGATGCAGTTATTGCCATTGATGGAAGTGCTGGCACCTTAACCGAGATTGGGTATGCTTTAACTTATAGCAAGCCGCTTATTGCCATAGATTCATGGGATATCAAGCCATTTTACAATAAAGATAAGCCTGCAATAATAAAGGCTTCCAGCTGCAGGGAAGCAGTAGAGATAGCAATTAATAAAATAGCTACCTTATGAAAGCTTTAGTCTTTAAAGGGAATGCAAAATCTAGCCTAGAAGAAGTAGAAAAGCCTTCTATCGGCGAACTAGATATCCTGGTGAAGGTAAAAGCATGCGCTATATGCGGAACGGACATTAAGCTGGATAAAGGTTCCAGCACAAAAATGACAAGAAGGGGCATAAAAAATATGCCCTTCCCCAGGATTACCGGGCATGAATTCTCTGGAATAATTGAAAAGACTGGAAGAAGGGTAAAACATTTCAAGCCTGGAGACAGGATCAATGTTTCCCCGGTTATACCCTGCATGAAATGCGTATACTGCAAAAAAGGCCATGAGGAAATGTGTGAAAATAAGGTAACCATTGGCTTTGATATTGACGGGGCTTTTGCTGAATATATTAAAATTCCTGCCATAGCAATATCTGCAGGCTGCGTACATAAAATAGCCGGTGGCACCAGCTTTGAAGAAGCCTGCTTTGCTGAACCCCTGGCAGTAGTTTTAAGCAGCCAAATGAGATCAGCAATAAAAAAAGATGACTCTATGCTAATACTTGGAGCAGGCCCGATAGGTTTGCTGCAGCTCAAACTGGCAAAATACCATGGGGTATCCAGGATAATTGTTGCAGACATCTCAGCTGAAAGGTTAGAGTTTGCAAAAACATATAGGCCGGATCTAGTTATAAACAATGAAAAAGAAAACCTTAAAAAAGCAGTATTAAGGGAAACTGGCAGCTATGGACCTGACGTTATTATGATATGCGCCCCCTCAAAGGAGCTTTTTACCGACTGTCTAAAATATGCCAATAGGACTGGAAGGATTAATTATTTTGCAGGCCTTTCTAAAACCAATTCGGAAATCAACCTGGATGCAAACCTTATACACTACAACCAGCTTACCCTGACCGGCACCAGCGATTCAACACCTGCCCAAAATAGTCGGGCAGTGGATTTAATAGATAAGGACAAAATAAAAGTTTCAGACCTTATAACCCACAAATTTAAACTTCAGGATTATTTTAAGGCATTGGATATAGCAAAATCAGGTAAAGCAATAAAAATAGTAATAGAAGCTACCTGATTTTCCCAAAGCAAATTTATTTAAATATCTTCACAAAGTTAACCTGGAGATTAGAGAGTGAAGATTGCAGATTTTCCCTTTCGGCTGCTGATATTTCATCCTTTACAACTTTCAGCAAAGCATCGAAAGCATCCACTGCAAGTTTTGCATCAGTTTCATCTTTAAATTTATCATTTACTCCAGCAGGCAACCCCATCTTTTTATAAGCAAGACTTGATAAAGACATCATCATTTGGTTTATAATATCTTTGGTGCTTAATTTATCCACTTCTTCCTGTAATTTTCTTAGGATTTCTTCCTGGTCTTCTTCTGTAGCCTCCTTATCTTCTACTTCCTCTTTACCTTCATTTTTTTTCTTTTTCTCTTCAGCCATTTAAAATCACCTCCGAAACTTTTATTACTCTGACTCATATTTTACTAATGAAAATACCTCATATCCTTTCAATACATCCCGTGGATTTAAAAATTCAAGCTCTACTAAAAAACAAAAACCAATCACCTTTCCTCCCCTTTGCTCAACAAGCTCAGCTTTTGCTTTTGCTGTTCCCCCAGTTGCTATCAAATCATCTACTATTAGAATCTTATCCCCAGATTTTACTGCGTCCAAATGCATTTCTAGAATGTTCTCACCATATTCCAAGGAATAAGATACCTGACAGGTATCAAAAGGGAGTTTTCCAGGTTTTCTGACTGGTATAAAGCCCACGCCCAGCTTATATGCCAGTGCCGCTCCAAAAATAAAGCCCCTAGCTTCCGCACCCAGGATAGCATCTATTTCTGTATCCTTATATTTCCCGGCCAGGGTATCCACCGAATACCTATAAGCTTCGGCATCCCTAAGCAGGGGGGTTATATCCCTGAAAACAACCCCTTTCTTAGGGAAGTCAGGTATGTTTCTGATTATTTTTTTTAAATCAATCATAGCTCCTCTTCCTTCAAATTTTATTTAATTGCCTTCCATAAGCGAATCTATAAGGTAACCTATATCCAGTCCCTTATAGCCAAGTTGCTTTATCATGTCTTCTGCGTCAAATTTTTGTCCATAGCTCCATAGCTCTTTAAGAAAGTTTCCTGCCTCTTTTTTTAAGAACCATTTGCCGCCAAACTTCCTTTTTATATAGTTTTTTAGCTGAGCTTCAAATATCCAGGCCCTTATATAATTAGTACAATAAAACCCTTCATCAACGTCTTTTAGGTAGCTTTCTTTGGGATAATCCATTAAACCCACAGAAGAAAGTATCTCCCTGTATTTTTCCTCTTTTCCATCTATGGGTTTTCCGTCATGCAAAATTAGTTCGTATTTAAGCTTTCCTGCATACCTCCTACAATACCACAGCTTTAGCATATTAGAAAAATGCTTAAAATTTCTGGCAGTTTCATTGTCCATTCCAATAAAATTAACCAGCCACTCCATATCATTTAATAAATTCTCCATACAGAAAGCATAGCCCTCAGTTACCGCATTGTCCCCCAAAAATTTATATTCGAAATCCAGGATTGGCCTAGTGTGGGCAAAATGCTCAGCATGTCCTCCCTCATGGAATACAGCCTCGTAATCATCTTGGCCACCGCTGGGCATAACCACTAAATATATTTCCTGGGGTATCCGGACAGTACAGCAAAAAGCCCTGGGGGATTTATTTTCCCTTTCCTCTACATCAAAAATGATATTTTTTTGCCTGTTTATGTCTATGCCAAGCTGGTACAGAGTTTGACTAAATCCTTCAATCAAATACTGTTTCCTAAAATAACCATCATATTTTTTACCCCTTTTCAAGTATGCAAAATCACTTCTTCTAGCTTCGTCCAGAAGTAAACCAATATTATCAACCAGTACTTTATTAAATTTATCTTCATATAAATCCTGGGTTTCTTTAAGCAGTTCATCCATACTTTTTTCAGTAGCGGTAAAATCTTCATCTTTGAGGTAAGAAAATAAATCCCTATAGCTGCCAAAGCCAAGCAATTTTGCTTCCCGGTGGAGGGTATTCCAGTATTCATAAAGGTCATCGTTTAAAACAGAACTTATTTTTTTATTCCTCTGCTCCTCAATTAAGTCCCTTTTTTTCTTCCTGGATTCATTGGCAAGCAAAACATCAACATACCTGAAAGGCACCTTACTGCCATCTATGTTTACCCTGCATTCTGCTTCCTTTTTGGCTATCCTATCCCTAATTTGCATTGAATCCTTTTCAACCAAACCTTCTGCACAGAACTTGAGGAGATATGCATTCTTATTGTTATCTTTCCTGCTCTCTTTTTTTAGCTTGCTAAAAGAATCATAATATTCTTTTGAAAATAGCCACCTGTACTGCTTATGAATCCCTTCAGAATTAAGGTCTTTTTTCTTTCCCGAAAAATGCAGATAATATTCCTTATCCAGCTTGGATAAGAATTCCTGCGCATTTTTCCTGTACTTATTTAAATCCATCCTAGCTTATGTTTTCCTTTACTGCCCTTATGATACTATCTTCATCAAATCCGTATGCTTTTATTAATTCCTGAGGTGGACCGGATGCGCCAAATTTGTCTTTTATCCCTAGCCTTAAAACTTTAGTGGGCAAAGTATCTGACAACACTTCACAAACTGCGCTTCCCAGCCCCCCAATTATGTTATGGTCTTCAACTGTAATAACCAGGCCAGTCTTTTTGGCAGAATCTATTATGAGGTCCCGGTCAATGGGTTTTATTGATGACATGCTAATAAGATCTACTTCAATGCCTTCACTCTCTAGTTTTTCTGCAGCTGCTAGTGCAATATGGGTGGTAAATCCTGCACTTATAATACTAGCTTTACCGCCTTCCATTATCCTTACCCCTTTTCCCAGTTCAAACTTATAATCCTGGTTAAATATTACAGGGCTGGAACCCCTGCAAAGCCTCACATAACAGGGCCCGTCAATACTAATTATTTCTTCTATCACCTTGCCTGTTTCAGTACCGTCACTTGGTGATATCACTTTTATATTAGGAATTGACCTCATAATAGACACATCTTCTATAGCCTGATGGGTAGCCCCATCTTCGCCTACCGATATACCAGTATGGGTTGCACATATTTTTACGTTAAGCTTTGGATAAGCTACTGAAATGCTTACCTGGTCTGCCGCCCTTTTGGAAGCAAATACGCCAAAAGTAGAGGCAAACGGTATTTTTCCCATAGTGGCAAGTCCTGCTGCTGCACTCATCATGTTAGACTCCGCTACCCCGAAGTCAAAAAACCTTTCTGGGAATTTCTCAGCAAATATATTGGTCTTGGTTGATTTAGACAAATCACAATCCAGAACTACAATATCATTATTCTTTTCACCCAGCTCTGCAATTTTATTCCCATAAGCTTTTCTAGTGGCAACTTTTTTATCAGAGTTTGACAAAACTTCCTTTATTTTATCAGGAACCATAAATTATCCTTTCCTTAATCATTTTCCAATTTACAAAGACATTCTATAGCTTCGTCCCTCTCTTCTTTTGAGGGAGCTTGGCCGTGCCAGTCACACTGGTCTTCCATAAAGCTTACTCCCTTGCCCTTAACAGTGTTGGCAATAATGGCCGTAGGCATGCCCCTAGTATTTGATGCTTCTGCTATAGCAGATTCAATTTTATCAAAATCATGCCCGTCAATTTCTACTACATTCCAACCAAATGCTTTCCACTTGTCTATAACCGGCTCACTGTTCATAACATCTTTGGTGTAACCGTCAATTTGCAGCCCATTCCTGTCTATTATGGCTGTAAGGTTATCCAGCTTATAGTGGGCTGCCGACATTGCAGCTTCCCAAATCTGTCCTTCTTCTGATTCGCCATCCCCAACTACTGCAAATACTTTTATATCCAACTGGTCAATTTTTGCCCCTATAGCCATGCCTACAGCGCAAGACAACCCCTGGCCCAGGGATCCTGTTGACATATCCACACCCGGGGTTTTGTTCATATCAGGGTGGCCCTGCAGTATGCTTCCAAACTTTCTTAAAGTTTTTAAATGTGATTTATCAAAGTATCCCTTTTCTGCTAAAGCCGCGTAAAGTACTGGGCAGGCATGCCCTTTTGAAAGCACAATCCTGTCCCGGTCAGCTTTTTTGGGATTTTTAGGATCTACATTTAAGATGCCACTGAAATAAAGGTAGGAAAAAATATCAGTCATAGATAAAGCACCTCCGGGGTGACCGGAACCAGCCTCGCACAACATCTCTATTATGTCGACTCTTAAAGTTTTTGCAACCTCGCTTAACTTTTCCTTGGCTTTCTCTTCCATACAACTTCCTTTCTTCTGTTAAATTAAAAGTAGTTTATTATTATATTAAAAATAATAGTTTTTAAAAAGTTTGTAATTAATTAAAACCATTAGTAAAATAAGGAAAAATGAAAGAAGAACATGTACAGAAATGACCTGTTTAAAAATATCCTTGTAATCGGGGGAAATGTAGCCGGGCTGGCTGCAGCAAGCCAGGCTAAAAGGGGAAATCCAGAGCTGAATGTAACAGTGCTGGAGAGCGGCAAATACATATCCTATGGCTCATGTGGGCTACCCTATTATATTTCTGGAATAATAAAGGATTTTAATGAACTTTTTGTTTATCCAGTTGAATTTTTTAAAAAAGAAAGAGGCATAGAAGTACTTACCGGCCATAAAGCTGTAGAGCTTGACAGCTCAAACAGGCAGATTATAGTGCAAAAAGATTCCCAGCAAAATACCGAAAAAATAGGTTATGACCGGTTGATTATTTGCAGTGGCGCATCCCCTTCTGTTTTAAACATACCAGGTATCCGCTCAAAGAATATTTTCAATTTCTGGAATGTTGAAGATACATTAAATGTAAAAAAATTTATCAACAACCATTCTCCTAAAAAAGCGGTAGTAGTGGGGGGAGGTTCAATAGGACTGCTTATGGCAGAGGCATTCAAAGAACTGGGTATTGAGGTAACCATAGTAGAAATTGCTGACATGATATTAAAAGAATATGAGGATGAGATCAGCAATATTATGCTTAAAACACTTAACCTAAAACAAATAAAGGTAATGCTTTCGGCTGCTGTTAAATCCTTTGCCCATAACAACAATATGGTTAAGCTGGTTTCTGTAAAAAAAGAAGGCCAGATAGGAGATATTGAAACTGATTTTGTACTTATATCTACAGGAGTTAAGGCAAATACAGGATTTATAAAAAACAGTTCGATTGTGCTTGGCAAGAATGGGGCAATAAAAGTAAATTCCCAGCTCCAAACTTCTCATCTGAACATATATGCAGCTGGCGATTGTGCCACAGTGAAAAATATAGTTACGGGAAAAGATGACTATGTACCCACTGCAAATAATGCAGCTAAAATGGGGCGCATAGCAGGTAGTAATGCTGCGGGAACAAATGATGTATTCCCGGGCTCTGTAAAAACAAAAGTGGATAAAGTTTTTGGCTTGGAAATCGCCAAAACCGGCCTAAATTTAAAAGAGGCAGAAAATTATGGCTATAATGTGGTAAAAATTACAGGCAACTACCCTTCCCATGTAAAGAATTTGCCGGGTGCCGAGAACATAACAGTAGTAGCAATAGTAGACTTTCCCTCAAGGAAGCTTCTGGGTGCACAAATGCTTGGCAAAGAAGGGGTAGCCAAAAGAATTGACATATTTGCTACCGCTATTACTTCTGAATTAACCATAGACCAGGTATACATGCTTGATTTAAGCTATGCTCCTAAAATATCAACGGTGTGGGATCCTGTTAACAAGATTTGCGGTAAAGCTATTTTGAAGTTAAAAGATAGGAAATTCTAGAACAGGCCTTCCTGGCCCGCTCTGCCATTTTTTTGCCTCCTAATTTTTTTCTCATCAACATAGTCCTCATTATTAAGCCGTCTTAGCAGCACTGACCTTTCAAAATTCTTAACAAAACGGGACCAGTCAACTTCTTCATCAGATTCTTCCAGCAGCAAGTTATAACCTGCAACATCTGCATCCAGGTAATCAACATGGTGTACCACGAAAGCCTCAAGGATTTTAGGCTGTATGGGAGAACCAAATTCCTTGTAGCCGTGGTGACTTAAAATTATATGCAGCAGCCTTTCGGCCAGGTCTTTAGGAAATCTCTCCAAGCTTTTTATTTTATCCATAACCCAGCTATAACCCATACTAATATGTCCCAAAAGTTTCCCCTGGTCAGAAACTGTTATTATTACCCCCACGTCATACTCTTTAATTTTTCCTATATCATGGAGTATTGCCCCGGCTACCAAAAGGTCCTCGTTTATATTGTTATAATTTTCTGCAATAAGGCTGCAAACCTTGGTAACAGACAGGGTATGCTCCAGCAGCCCTCCCCTGTATGCATGGTGGTACTTCATGGCTGCAGTTCCATGGCAAAATTCTTTTATGAAAACTTCATCCTGGAAAAATAAATTGAGCAACTTTTTTAGATGGGAATTTTCTATACCGCCTATAATATTTTTCAATTCAGAAAGCATCCCAGAAATATTTTTTTTAGTTGTTTTTATAAAATCCGAATATTCTATATTGCTTTCATCCTTGACCTTAACCAAATAATCAATTACAAGCTGTTTGGTTTTATTGTATTCATTGACCTTCCCTTTTACTGCTACGAAGTCTCCCTCCTGGAAATCTTCCATCTGCTTGAAGACTTCCGTCCACATTATACCCTGTAGATCCCCTCCCTTGTCCTGAAGGGTTACCAGGCAAAAATCTTCTCCATTTTTTTTCTGTTTTACTATTTTCTTGGAAACCACAAATACCGAATCTACTGGGTTTCCAACTTTTAAATCCACTACATATTGTTTTTTCATGCCTATCTTATGTTTTTATTAATTTTCCAGTTTTCAAAAATCTTAATCTTATTATAAGCAGTTAAGTCATAATGCACAGGGGTTATGGAAATATAATTATTTTTAATTGCAGTATAATCATCATCAGCATTTTTAGTGATTTCAACAAAATCCCCATCCATCCAGTAATAATCCCTGCCCCTGGGGTCTACCCTTTTGATAAAATAATCCTTAAACTTGGCTGTACTCTGGCAGGTAATTTTAACCCCTTTAATATCTTTTCCGGCTGCATTTGGTATGTTTATATTAAGCAAGGTTTTTTTAGGAAGACCTTTCTCCAGCACAATTTTTGCCATTTTTTTAGCAAATCTAGCCGCAAAACTGTAATCAGGGTCTTTTAAATTATCTACTGAGATAGCAATTGAAGGCACATCACATACGGTCCCTTCAGTAGCAGCAGAAACTGTCCCTGAATAAATAATATCTTCCCCCACATTTGCCCCTCTGTTTATACCGGAAATTAAAAGATGGGGCTTTGTCTTTAAAATTGCTTTTACAGCTAATTTTACACAATCAGCAGGAGTACCATCAACAGCATAGCCAAAAAATTTACCGTCCCTTTTTTCTTTCCAAACCGGTATAGGATCAAATACTGTTATTGCATGGCCAACTGCACTTCTTTCTCTGTCAGGGGCTACAATCCTGACTTCAAATTCTTCAGCCCCCTCTAATGCCTTATATAATTTATACAGGCCCTCTGCTTCAATGCCGTCATCATTGGTAAGCAGGATAATTTTCTTCTCCATAATTTTATAATTTTAAACAAATTAATATCATTAAGCAAAAAAACTCCTGTAACCTAAGAAGAACCTTTCAAGCCACTAAAAAGAGGCTAAAAAAATCTTTCACTTAATCTAGCTTAGAAAGTTATTGTAAAAATGTTAATTTCTATAAACTATATCTATTGGGCAAGTAAAAATATTAAACAGGGTATAATTTTAAAGATTTAGTTATGTAAAATATAAGGAATGTAAAAGGGCAGGCTCCCCTGCCCTTTTTATTATCTATCTTAATAAGCTGGTTGGCCTCTTCTTTCCTCAAGTTCTGCTGCAATTTCCTGCAGGTTATCTGGGGTTACAAGCTTTACTGGTGCTGGTACAACATCATCTTCATATTCAGCACCCTCTTCTAGAATTTCCTTTAATATTTCCACACTCTGATAACCAATTATGTAAGGTTGCTGTAATATAGTTGCTGCTAGTATTCCATCTTCAATTGCCTCTAATTCTTCTGGATCTCCATTATAACCAACAACATATATATCCTTGTCAGCAGCTTCAACAGCTTGTGCAGCACCTACTGCTTCTCTACCGCTAGTAAAGAAAGCTCCAACTATATCAGGGGCTGAAGATATTATTTGTTGCATAGTGTCATATCCACCTTCAGCACTTGGAGGATCTACTATTATTTCTGAAGCAATTTCATAACCCAGTTCTTCTGATTTATCTCTAAATCCTTCTCCTCTTTCCCTGGCATAAGTCCACTGTGGCTGCAAATTGCCCAATCCTAATTCCATAGTATTATCTGGGTCATCTGCTAAGAGTTCATCTAAATACTCTGCTGCAAGTTCGCCACCATGGTAGTTATCAGAAATAATGAGAGCATTAACGGGCCCAGATTTCCCAATATCAGCACAAACAACTGGAATGCCTGCATCTCTAGCATTTTCAACTGCAGGGCCCAGTGCCCCTGGGTCTACTGGTGTTACTGAAATCGCGTCAACACCCTGGTTAACCAAACTATTGATATCCTGGACCATTTTGGTTGCATCACTGTTCTGGTCTATCATTACATATTCATAACCAAACTCATTACATGCATCCCTTACACCTTTTTCAACATTTTGGAAAAATGTAAATTCCATGGTCCACAAGGAAAACCCGATCGTTATTGGTTCCTCTGAAGCCTCCTCTTCTTCAACTACTTCTTCTTCAACTTCTTCAGCTACTTCTTCGACTTCTTCTACTGCTTCTTCAGCTTCTTCTGCTACTTCTTCAGCAGGCGCTTCTGCCTGGCAGCCTATAAGTGAAAAAGAAGTTACTAAAGCTAAAGATAGAATAGAAATAAGAATTAGCCTTGTAATAGATAATTTTCGCATTTTATTCCCTCCTTTGTTATTAATAAACAATTACTTAAATTTCACCTCCTTTTAAAAATAATTTATAAAAAATTTTTTTATTCTCTTTGCCCAAGTAATGTATACCTAATCCTATTTAATGCTACTGCAAATATTAAAACCATACCAGTAGCTACATTTTGCCAATATGAATCTACCTGCATTAAACTAAGGCCATTCTTTAAAGCAGTTATTATCAGCGCTGCAATAAATAATCCTCCCAGACTTCCATTACCACCCCCAAGAATAGTTCCACCAAGTACTACTGCAGTTATTACTTGAAATTCATAACCTTGCCCTAGAAGGCCAGGGTTTGCACTACCCAAATTAGCAGAAACCACTATTGATGAAATCCCAACAAAAAACCCTACCAGTGTAAATACAATAATTCTTACATTATCAACATTAATACCAGATAGTCTAGAAGCATCCCTGTTGGTTCCAACCGCTACTATATACCTTCCAAATGGAGATTTTCTTAATAATAAATATCCACCTAAATAGCATATTAACATTAAAAATATTGGGAAAGGAATGCCAAAAATTTTACCATTGCCAATATACCGCCAAAACCTATCCTCAATATATATAGGGGTATTATTGGTATATAGAAATGATAAAGCTCTAAATATATATAACATTCCCAGCGTAGTTATAAATGCTGGTATTCTCAGCTTTGTTATAAATATACCATTTACAAAACCTAAAAAACTGGCAATAGCTATAGTTGAAAGGACCCCACCGACACCGCTTATTGCAGGAATAAATGATGCTCCCAACACCGCAACAAGGGCAAGCATTGACCCTACTGAAATATCAAAATCACCAGACATTATGCAAAATGCCATGCCAATTGCTCCAATACCTATAAAAGAAGAGTATTTAAAAATACTGACAAAATTATAAAGGGTCCTAAAATTGGGAACAGTTGATGAAAAAATTGCCACAACTAATACTAATATAAATAACATTCCGAAATTTTCCCATTGCTGGGCAAACTTTATTTTTATCGAATCACTTCTAATATCCGTCATTTCTTTCCCTTTTTTATACTTTTATTCCTTTTGCCCTAATATTTTCTAAATATCTATTTCTAACCCCATCTATAAACAGTGCAAAAATAAGAACTGCCCCCACAGAAAGCATTTGATAAAATATCTGAACTTTCAACAGGTTCAGGCCATAATAAATCATAGAAATAAAGATTCCTGCAAATAATGTACCCCAGAGATTTCCCCTTCCGCCAGCCAGACTTGTTCCACCTAATATTGTTACTGTAATAGCTACTAATTCAAACCCTGGCGACATGGTTGGTATTCCAATTAAAGTTTGGGAAGTCCTTATAGTTCCAGCTACCCCTGCAGTAAACGCTACTAAAACAAATACCATTATTTTAATAAAATCTACATTTAGACCGGATATTCTTGCAGCGCTCTCATTTGAGCCAACAGCGCTAACATGCCTGCCAAAAGGTGAATGATATAAGGTAAAAAATAAAACTATAAATAGAACCACCATTATTATTATGGGATATGGTATCCCCAGTAAAAAACCAGTTCCCAACATTGAGAATATTTCTTCGGTAATAACTATTTGTCTTCCCCCTGCAACTAATAATGATACGCCCCTTATTATTGTCATCATGGCAAGGGTGGTAATTAGGGGATTTACACTTAATTTAGTAATTATAAGGCCATTAACTAAACCTACTGTTGAAGCAATTAATAATGAGATTATTATTGCTAAAGGTATGCCTACAATAGGTATAAGCAAGGATAAAAACACGCTGGTAAGTCCCATGACAGCTGCTACTGATAAATCAAAACCTCCACTGGTTATAGCAAAAGTCATCCCAAAACCCACAATTGCCCCATATGTTCCTTGTGCAATAATATTTAATATAGTGCTTTTCTCTAAAAAATTTGGGCTGGCAATAGCTAGGAAAATACTGCCTAGAATAATAAATATAAATATTCCAAACCTTTCATAAAGTTTTAAAAATTTTACCACAATATTCCCCTTAAATTCTTAAACTTAATTTACTTAACTAATATTATTTATAGTCTGTCCAATTTGAGCTTCAACTAATTTT
>CAYREF010000005.1:38585-40144 GCA_964423265.1 uncultured Actinomycetota bacterium | reverse complement strand
ATTTACTTAACTAATATTATTTATAGTCTGTCCAATTTGAGCTTCAACTAATTTTTCTTCATCTATTGTTTCTCTATTAAATTCAGCTGCTACCCTGCCTTTATACAAGACAATGCTTCTATCTGAGAGGTTAACTAATTCAGGCAGTTCAGATGAAGTCATGAGTATTGAAATACCTCTATCTGCTAATTCCCTCATTAACCTATGTATTTCTGCTTTTGCCCCAACATCTATACCCCTCGTAGGCTCTAGCAGTATAAGAACCTTACAATTTGTAACAAGTGTCCTACCAATTACAACTTTTTGCTGATTTCCTCCGCTGAGATATATCACCTTCTGGTTATAATTAGAAAATTTTATATCCAGCCTATTTTTCATCTTATCAAAAACTTCTCTTTCCTTTCTTGCCCTGATAAATAAACCCTTAAGGAAAGTTAATGTTTTAATAATTATAATACTTAAGTTCTGCAATACTGACATATCATATAACAGGGCTTCATTCTTCCTATCTTCAGTTACAAAGCCAATACCTAATTTTATTGCATCTCTCGGCGTATTTATATTTACCTTTTTCCTTTCAAAATATAATTCACCACTTTTTTTTGGAATAGCTCCATAAATAGACCTTAGCAATTGATGTGAGCCCGATCCAAGTATGCCTGCTATTGATAAAATCTCTCCTTTATAAAGTTTAAAACTAACATTGTCTACAAAATCAACAATCGAGTAGTCTTTAACCTCCATTACTGTTTCTTTCTTTTCAAGCTCTGATTTTGGCTTAGCAAAATATTCCTTAACCACTTTTCCAACCATCATTTCGATTATTTCACTTTCTTTTGTTTGGGAGGTCTGTTTTGTTCCGATTTTTTCTCCGTCCCTTAGTACCGTAATTCTATCAGAAAGCTCGAATGCTTCTTCAAGGCGATGGGAAATATAAACTATGGAAACCCCTTGATCCCTCAATAAATTTATTATTTCAAATAGTTTTTTTACTTCTTTTCCTGTTAAGGTTGCAGTTGGTTCATCCATTATTATCAACTTCGATTTAAAGGATAAAGCTTTTGCAATCTCAATCATTTGCCTCTCCGCAATAGTAATGTCAGAAATATATTTTTTGGGATCAATATCTGAATCAAGTTCATCTAATATTTCTTTAGCTTCTAAATTTAATTTTTTCCAGTTCATGAATAAATTGCCTAATAGCCTAGGTTCTCTTCCTATAAAAATATTTTCAGCTACAGTCAGATCTGGAACTAGGTTAAATTCCTGAAAAATTACGGATATTCCGCTATTTTGGGATTCATGAGTTGAATTAAAAACGATTTTCTTGCCATCAAAAAATATATCGCCACTATCTGGGCGGTATACACCACCAAGCATTTTAATTAATGTGGATTTTCCCGCACCATTTTCTCCAACTAAGGCATGTACTTCTCCGGGGCGTATTCCGAAATCAACATTATTTATCGCTACAACCCCCGGAAATGCTTTGGTAATATTTTTTAATTCACAGAGTAAATTGTTTTGCCCCATATTTCCTTAAAGCTAAATATTTTTAA
>CAYREF010000005.1:0-38485 GCA_964423265.1 uncultured Actinomycetota bacterium | reverse complement strand
ACTTCTTCGGTAATCTTTTGCACCAACTGTTCGTCTTGGCTAGCATCATTTCCATATACTGTCCTTTTACCAAATGCATCCTCGTATACATACCCTGGAGCGCATACCTCTTTAGATACATCAATAGTGGCAAAGTCCTCCTTGGTAAAATGCTGGTGTATAGAAAAGTCTGCCTCAGGGTTACCCCCAAACATCATCTGGCGGTATATAAGTATTTTTGCACAGTTATTTGCCACTTCTGTATAAAGGAAGGCATCATTTAGGTTCGCCCCTGCTGAAAATGTACCATGGAAGGGTATTCCACATATAAGGGGACAGCCCGGCTCTATCTTTCTCCTACCTTTAAAGTTGTCTACCACCCTTTGACCCTGCTCTGGTGATGCTGGTATAGATTCTTCTACATTGGTTATGGGCTGGTTACCTATAACTGCCCTGGTGCCTTCACTTATGGCAGGCAGGTCCATATGTGCTGCTCCAAATGCCATTATAAAGATGGGGTGGGCATGTATTACTGCACCTATGTCAGGGAAGTTATGGTATATGTAGTAGTGGGTAGATGCTTCCCTGGTAATCTGGTCAGTACTTCCCTCTATTGGAACCTTGCAGAGGTCAGTTACCAATATCTGGTCTTCGGTTATAGTCCACTGATTGTCATGGCCTGCCCTCCTGGGACTTATGTATACTTTATTTCCTGAGCGTACCGATATATTTCCTCCTGATGAATCCGTTAAACCCCTCTCAAAAAGCAGTTTGCCTATCTGACATATTGATTTTCTGATATCTTTTACGTCTACCATTTCTCTCCTTTTTTGAGTTCCCTATAAATATGTTAACAAATTTTAAACTTTTACTTGTGCTTTTTCAACCTCTAACAATAATTCCTAATTAAAATATTATTTTTCTAGATATTATTCTAAATTATCAATAAGTTTATTTAAATTATTCCTATAATATTTAAAATTCTCCCAAGTACAATCTGCTGATACTGCATGATCCACATGGGGTATATAACCACCTTCACTTAAGAGACCGGAGACCATATCAAGTTCTTGGTCAATTTTTTCTTTATTAGAGTCTCCAAAGAGGACCTTTTTATTCATCCCGCCCAGCAGCTGAATTTTAGGAAATTCTTTCCTTATTTTAACTATATTATTTACAGCTTCTATGGGGAAAATTCCGGTTACTCCAGTTTCGGCCCACAAAGGAACCAATTCCTCAATTAACCCATCGCTGTCTACAATTATGTTTTTTATTCCATAATTCTTTAAAAAATCAATAAGTTTTACATAGTAAGGTGCCATAAATTCTTTAAAAGCTTCCCTGGAAATAAAGGAACCCGACCGGTATGCAATATCTTCTAAAATAAGTATACAGTCTATTTCTACCTCTTCTAAAATTTTTGACCAGTATCCCATGGTGAAATCTAAAAAAAACTGATTAAATTCTTTTACCAGCTTTGGGTCATCATACATACTCATCATAAATTTTACTTCACCCATTAGATGCCTTGCTAAAAAACTAAAGCCGAAGGGATTTCCCCCCAGCCTTATTGGAAAATCTCTACCTTTTAATTTTTTAGCCAGGTTACTAAAATTCTCAGGAAACCTCTTTCTGTAATCTCTGTCATATAAATCAATATAATTATAGAAACTTTTCCTATCTGTTATAGGGTATTTTAATGGCATTGGAGTGGCTGCACGCAATTTAGTTACCTTATTTACAATACCATATTTATCCTGCAATATTTTATAATCTTCTGTTTCTTCTATAATTTTTTCTTCCAGCATCGGACTTATATCAAAAGGGAACTTGGCAAGGTAGCTATCTAGATTAAAGAAGGGCCTTACATTCTTATCTACAAGTTCTCCATCAGTATCGCCAAGGGGAGATGAGCCTCTAATCAAGTCCCCCTCCAGCAACCCTTTTGGAATATCTTCTGATAAAGGAAGCCCTTGCCTGGACCAATTCTTAATAGTTGCTGCCCAGTAACCAAATTCAACTTTTGGAATATTAGATATAGAATCAAAATCTAAAACAGAATTAAATTTTTCACGTGAATTCACGCTCTCACCTCACACATACAGGTAATCTTTATAATCATATCTTCTAATTTTGGAAAGCCCCGCCCAATAGGCAAACTCTTCGACATATATTGCAATATTTTCTAAGACGATCGGAAAATGATGGGGTAGCCCTCCTAATAGCAAAGTATTGGCTATGTCCATAACCTCAGCTGGTTTATTATATAAATTTGTATCAAATACCCAGCCCCTGCTTCCATTAAAAGAAGGTTTGTTTGTATCCTTAAGTTTTCCAGTAAAATAATAAAAAGAATTTGACTCTCCACATATTCTAAATACAGTCACTTCTGAAGGTTTAAAAACCATGTCTGTAACCGGCCCACAATTTTTTACACTCTCATCATAGTCTGCAAAATAATGTTTTTCGCACACCATTCCCTTCCGGTTTGCCATCTCTATAGGTGCCGAACCACAATGCCACAACAGAAGAGAATTATCATCAGGATCAAAAACAGGCAAGTCCATAATAGCAACTTCTTTACTTGAAATGGTCCTTAGTATATGCATTGACACAGTACCCAATACATCTGCCTCACAGCCTGCCACAATACCTGCACTGTTCAGCATTGAATTTACCAGGCATCCTACCATCTCTTCCAGGGGCATTAGCTTAGGCCAGCATGAAAATGCTACTGCGCCATAATCATTTTCCCTGCAAATCTTTTTTACTGCCAGATACATTTTTACAGAATCTACAACCTTGCTTTTACTAACCCTTGATATTGAGCATCTCGTCATTAAAATATTTAATTCTTTTTCCACCGTACTATCTTTTATTTCACCAGCCAATTTTATTATATCCTCTATTTCATAATCCCTTTTTAGGTCTACTCCTAAATTCTTGTATAGCTGTCTTGGTTCTACCATATGATTTATATGGCCGTCCGCCAATTTACCAATTTGTCCGACCCTTAAGTTTTTTAAGTTCTTTACCGCATTTAAAGCCTTTATTGTAATCTCAAAACGTCGCTTAAAAAATTTTCCTTCGATATCGCCAAAAAACCATTTAACCTTTTTTGGACTACCTTTAAAATTATGCTTTGCAATACCTGCATTTTGTTCCATATTAACAAATGAAGCTAAAGGCATGGGCCCACTTCTCCTGGTTTCTTCAATAGCCCAGAGACCAATATACTTAGCCTCTTTCATTACTTCATATACAAAATCTCCTACTATGTATGAAGGCTGAAATAGAAGAAGGAAATCAACATCATCCTTTTTTACTTTTTCCCTTATAGTTGCTGCTTGTGTAAAATTTTTTATAACAATATCATAATTTATTAATTCAAAAGCTAAATCTTTAGACCATTTTTTAAGAATTTTTTGATACTCGTAAAATTTTTTTAGACCTTCATCTGAAAAACCATCCATAAACCCAGCTACAAAACCTACCTTTATTTTTTTCATTTATATTTCCCTTCTAAAAAATTTCAAAAATTATTTTATCAAGCATTAAAACCAATCTTGACTCTTAAGGCGTTCCTATACCACTCCTATTCACCTCCAGTTTCAAGGCTTGGTTTACAGAAAATTTTTAAATTTTTTAACTAGATTACTAGTAAGTTACACTAAGATTCCTAATTAATTATTTTTAACAGCTTTTACAAACTCCTTTGCTGCGGTAGAGGCATCATCTGCATATATTTCTATACCATACCTGTCTGCAAAATCCCTGGTAACAGGGGCTCCTCCCACTGCCAGGACTACCTTGTCCCTGAGATTTGCATCCTTGATTGCCTTTATATGCTCAGGGATATTGGCAAGGGTGGTAGTAAGAAGCCCAGAGAAGGCAACAATATCGGGATTGTTTTCATTTATGGCTTCTACAAAGGTAGGGTAGTCTACATCTATTCCCAGATCCACTACCTTAAACCCCTGGCCCTCTGCCATGGTTATAACCAGGTTCTTGCCTATATCATGGAGATCTCCTTTAACTGTTCCTATAACCAGGGTACCTCTGGCCTGGCCTTCGCCCTCTTCCTTTAGTAGCAGGCCAAGTACGCTCATGGCTTCTTTCATGGTTTTTGCAGAAAGAAGCATATCAGGCATAAAAAGATCTCCTGCCGCAAACTTATCGCCCACCTCCACCATGGCCTTAGCCAGGCCATCGCTTATTATCTTTTTAGCTTCAATTCCTTCATCTAGGGCCTCTTTTGCCAGGCTTTTTATATTTTTGTAGTCCCCTTTTTGGGTAGCTTTAAATATCTTATCAAGTATTTTCATATCCTTATCCTTTCTACCTATTATTTTTTTATAAACTTCTCCTGCTATATTTGCAATAATCCCTTTAGCTATATTGGCCATACTTGTGTATTGCATTAAAGTAGGCTACTACATTCTGATGCGGTATGTAGTTTACCAGGGAATGGCTGCAGGTAGCCACGTAACCGCCTCCAGGCTTCAGTGCCTCCATGTGAGCCTTTACATCAGCCTCTATGTCCTCAGGCGTTCCCTTAGATAGAGGAAACTCAATGTCCATATTGCCGGAGAGGCACAGACGGTCTCCGTATCTAGCCTTGTAGTCGGCATAGTCTATGCCGTAAGGATCAAGTGGGTTGAGGCAGTCTATGCCTATGTCTATAAGATCCTCTACTATGTCATCAAGCTTACCGTCAGAGTGAAACATTACCGGTATCTCGGCCTCTTTGGCAGGTTCTATTATTTTGGCCATCCTGGGTACCCAGATCTCCTTCATTATCTTTGGAGGGACAAAGAGTCCAGTCTTAAAGGCAATATCGTCTGCAGGAAACAGGAAATCCACTCCTGCATCCACCACTGCTCTGGATAGTTTTACAAAGTGCTCTGTAGATATATCCAGCATCTCTTCAACAAAAGACCTGTCCTCATAGACCAGCATCATAAAATCATTCATGCCCATTACAAACTCATACAGGGTCTGGAAGATGCAGCCAAAAAGACATGATACACCAATATTTACCCCTCTTTTTTGTACTGCATCTTTGTACTCTTTTACATAACCTACAGTATTGGCTATCTGGTTCTCTGAGTCTATTACCAGAGAGTGAAACTGCTCCTTTGTTTTAACCGACCTGTCAAATGAAGGAACTAGGTTTCCTTCCTTGTCTTTCTTTCTAAACGGGGTCCATAGCCCCCCGTCAAACAGCATTGCATCCTGACCGATAATATTGCAAAGATCTATAAAGTCATCCGGGTACATGGGCCTGCCCTGTTCTGCATCTGCCCCCTTTGCTGGATCTCCCCCGTATGCCAGGGTGTTTCCGGCATATTTTCCCAGGAACTTTTCCACATGGGCATCTTCTATCAGAATCTCAAAATTAGGCACCCTGTCAACCTCTTCTCTCCTGAAAGCTGCAAGCAGCCTTTCCTTGTTTGGCTCTCCCTTATATGGCAAGATCTTTTTTGTTTCTATCAATTTTTGCCTCCTTTTTAAAATTTAAATAATTTTTTTGCATTACCGCTAAAAATATTATTCTTGTCTTTTTTACTTAAGTCACTATCTTCCACCCTTATAATATGGTATCTTATATCACTCCAGGGCATATCTGTACCGAACAGTATTCTGCTTGAACCAACTTCTTTTACGTAGTTCTCCAGCAGGCCTGACAAAAATATATCCCCTGCAAAGTCTACATATAAATTATCAAACTGCTTCAATAGCTCAATTGTCCTGTAAAGGTAGTCCCCCCTCCCCCCACTATGGGCAAGTATTAGCTTTATTCCGCCATATTTTTCTAAAATGTCTTTAAAAAAGAATGGGTCTGAAAATTTTTGGTCTTTATTTGCAACATGGGGGTTCCAGCTATGGGTTAAAACCACCAGGTTATTTGCATCAGCATACTCCCAAAAAAGCTTATATTTTTTATCATATGGATATACCTTATGCCAGGAAGGATGGATTTTTACCCCCACAAATCCATCATTTTCAATATTGCTTTTTATAGTATCTAAAGTCTTCCGGCAGTAATTAGGATTAAAAACTAAATAGGCAAATAAAAATCCCCTATATTTTTTTAAAATTGTAACCGTTTTATCAAAGCCGAGCCCCACAGTAGATAAAGCCCCGTGGTGGCTAAATACAGCTTTTTTAACCTTTAATTTTTCTATTAATTCTATTATTTGCCTATCTGTATTTCCTCCAGTATTAAAATAGGCTAATTCTCCCAGATGCAGATGGGTATCTATTATTTCATAATTTTTATTAATTTCTATCATTTAAAACTCTATCCGTTGAATAATTTCTTCAATATTTTTATGGGCAATTCTTTCTTTATCCTGTAATTTTAAGCTAGATAACAAAAGCCTTTTTACTGCTAGGTTAACTTCAAGATAAGGAAAATAGGTATCAAAAAGTATCTTCTTTGAACTAGTTTTCCCTACCAGATTTTCTATCTGGTTTATGCTAAATAAATTATGGGAAGTAAGGTAAATATTTTCAAAATTTACCAATAAACTTAAAAAGTAAGAATTGTAAAGCAGGCACTTTGCGTTTTGGCCCTCTATTATTATAGGAAGATTACTGTAAGCTTTAGCAATGCTCGCTATTTTATCCCATTCAATATATTTGTTCCCGGTTATATCTATTTCCTCCAGCCCTATCATTACCGGAAACCGGTAATGATTTAGAACATCATATAAAGTTGGTAACAAGTTAGCCTCAAAAGGATACTTGTTGGACTTAGGAAACAACCTTACAAACCTGAATCCCTGTTCAAACCTTTTTTTAAGTCCAGCTTCAAAGTTTTCTGGTTCAGATATAAATTCATGCTCCATTAACATGGCCCCTGAAATTCCTGGCTTATCTTTCAATAGGCCAGCCAATATATCATTACCCTCCCTGGCCCAGTAAAAAAGGGAGGTATGATGAGAAATTATGCTGACCTTTATATTATAATTTTCCTGCCTGTCTTCAATAATTTTATCCAGCTGGGCTTCCCCAACTGAAAATTTTGGGTTTAAATAATTTCCCCCAATCCAGCAATTACAGTCAACAAAACTTATATTTTCTAATTCATCTATGCCCATATCCATTTTCATACTTTTTGCTATTCTAGCCAGCTCCTTTGCTAAAGTTGTCAATAATTTCATTAAGCCTGTTGCGGTAATAAGTAAAATTCTTGTAAGTGCAATCCTGGGATACAAAATGATCTATATGTGGTATGTATCTGCCCTGCTTAAGCATTTTAGAAGTAATAGCAAGCTCGGCTTCCATCCTTTCATTATTTGAATCTGAAAACAGTATCCTTTTGTCAATGCCCCCCATTATCTGGAATCTGGGAAAAGCCTCCCTTATCCTTAGCAGGTTATTTCCTGCCGCCCTCTCAAAAGGATACATTCCGGTAACCCCGGTCTCTACAATTAAGGGGATAAGGCCCTCTACATAGCCGTCGCTGTCAGTTAAGATTATATCTATACCCATATCATGGGCAAAGCTTACCATCTTTCTGTAGCGGGGGGCAAGAAATTCTCTGAAGTGGGCCGGGGATATAAGGGAGCCGCCCTTCCCTGCCATATCTTCCCATATGAGGATGCAGTCTACCTTTATGTCTTCTATTATCCTTCCATAATAGGAAATGAGGAATTCAAGGAAGGTATCACATATGTCATGAATTAATTCCGGGTCATCATAGAGCTTTATAAGATAGGTCTCAAGCCCCATTATCTGGCGGGGAAAGCCTAAAAAACCCCCATTGGTTCCCCCCAGCCTTATGGGATAGTCCCTCGCCTTTAGGCTTTCGGTCAGATTATCCCAGTCCGGGGGAAGTCTCTCTTCAATATCACCGGGGCTGTAGCCTGTCTTGTATTTTTCCCAGCTTCTCCTGTCTTTTACCGGATGCTCAAGCTCTAAGGGGAGGGAGGTTTTAGCTACATCATTTTTGTTAAGCACCCCATATGAATCCTTGTAAATTATATGGGTATCAGTTTTCTCAATTACTTCCTCTTTTAGGCGAGGGCTGTAGTCTACAGGAAACTTGGTAAGATACTGGTCCAGACCAAATACAGGCTGGACATTTCGGTCCCCTTCCTTTTCCATCTTGGGGTATATGTTTTTGTTTGCCATTATGGCAATACCGTCAGATATATCTTCTGGGACTTCCTGCCTTCTCTTAAGCCCCTGGGAAAACCATCTCCTTATGGTTCCTGCCCAGTAGCCAAATTCAACCTTGGGTACCTCAACACCGCTGTAGTCCCCATCTTCCATCCTCATAACTGATAAGAATTTTTGCCTTGAATTCACTTAATAACCACCCTCAGTCTAAATGGAATACTTCTTCCAGCATTTCAATTTCCGGCCCCAGCAAAGATTCATCCTCTTTTACAAAATACTTTTCCATATGTTCCTGCCACCTTTTATTTACTTCAGTTTTTCCCAACTGCTCCATGGCTTTTCCGTAATTCTCGGCCTCCAGGTATGCAAATAGAGTTCCATCCTTATAAAAAAAGATGGAGTAATTGCTTATCCCGGCATCCTTTATTGCCTTGGCCATATCCGGCCATATCTCATCATGTGCCTTTTTATATTCAGCCTTTAGCTCCGGCTTTATCCTAAATTTAAATCCCACTCTTTCCATTGTTTCCCCCTATTTTAAAATTAATTCTGTTATAAGTTCCATGTTGTCGGCAAAATGGTAATTTTTTAAATTCTCATCTATTATTTCTTCTTTTTCCTTTAGCCTGTCTGCCATTTGCTTGTACTTCCATATAAGCTTTACCCCTAACTCCAGGGCTTTTTGCCTATCTTCCCGGGGAGTAATGATGTCTATGGAAGACCAGCCTTCAAAATCTGTTTTACTTAAGAAATAAAAAAATTCCAAAAGCTCCCAGAAGTTAATAGTGCCAAAAATCATGTCAGGATCTGCATCTTTGTAATTCTCATTTAAGTGTATCTGTACAAGCTTACCGTGGGCATCCAGGAGGCAGAGTGATTCTGCCAAATTCTCTCCTGCCATAAGTGCATGTCCTACATCCAAAGCCGCTCCAACATTTTCCAAGCCCACATCATTAATGAGAGCCATTGCCTTTCCAGTATCAGGAATATACTGTTTTTGCCTGGGGTCTTTTGATTTTGCTTCCAGCGCAATTTTAACATTTGGGTCATACTCTCCAATTTCCCTTATAGTCTCTACCAGGTTTTTCCAGCCATCCCTATAATCTACCTGGAACGGGTAGTCAAAGCCATCATGGGCTGGCCACAAGAGCACGCTGTCTGCATTTACCGCTTTGGCAAAATCAATCCCCTCTTTGAAAATCTTAACTGCTTCTCTCCTGATGTTTTTCTCATTAGTGCTAAAAGACCCGTGTTTCCATTTTCTGTTACCCCATACCTCCATGGCTATATTTGAAACTTTCAGCCCATAATTTTCCAGCTTTTTAACCAACTTGTCCGGGTCTTTTGGAAGGGGCTCAGTTGGATAAAAAGTAAAGAGACCTGTTAGCCCCTCTATCTTGGACATTATCTCCAATTGCCTGTCTGCGCCCATATCTTCATAATATCCCCCTGGAACATACCTCTCAGCATATGTGCCCAGGCACCAGAGATGAGCATCTACATTAAGTTTCATTTTATATTCCTTTCTATTTAAAAGTTTTTAAATATTTAGGATAAATATTATCCCACAAGTTAGTGTTTTCAGGTTTATAATTTATCACTTCTGAAGAACTTTTTGAGATCTCCCGGCCTTCTTTCAAGCTGCTGATCTCTCCCGAAGCTTTTAACTGCATGATGAAATTTCCAATAGCAGTTGTTTCAGTAGGGCCTGCAATAACCGGAATTCCTGTAGCGTCTGCAGTCCACTGGCAAAGAAGCTTGTTTTTAGTTCCCCCTCCTATAAGATGGATCACCTCAAATTCCTGTTCGGTTACTTCTTCTAGGTCCTTCATGCATTTTTTAAATTTTAACGCAAGACCTTCATATACACACCTTGCTATTTCGCCAATACCCTCTGGTACTGGTTGGTTACTTTCCTTACAACTATTTCTAATGATTGTTGGCATATCCACTAATGCTTTTCCAAATTGAGGATTATCAGCATCAATAAAACATTTAAATGGTTCAGCTCCAGAAGCAAGATTTACAATTTCATCCCAAGAAATTTTTTTACCCATATCTTTCATCCATTTTGCCCTGCATTGCTGGATTATCCATAGTCCTGTAATATTTCTAACATAAAGATTTGAGTCTTCTGCTCCTCCTTCATTAAAAAATCCAAATTTCCTTACCATATCATTTACTATTGGTTTTTTAGTTTCTGTGCCCAAGCAACACCAGGTACCCATACTAATAAATGCCCAATCTTTATTACTTCTAACTGGTATCCCTGCTACTGCAGATGGCGTGTCATGTGTTATAGGAGCAACTACATCTATTTTCTTAATCCCCATTTCTTCCAGGACTTCTTTTTTAATGCTTCCTATTTTATTTCCGGGGCGTATAATTTCAGGGAAAATATGTCTGGGAATTCCAAATTTTTCAATAATTTTATCCTCCCATTTCTTTTCCACCTGGTTATATATAATACTGGTAGTAATTCTGGACCATTCATTATATTTTTTGCCAGTTAAAAAGTAATTAAACAGGTCAGGCATTGGCAAATATGTCTCGCCATTCAGAAATTCAGGAGAATTATTTATTTTCAAAGAATACATATGAAATAAATCAAAAAGAGGAATTATAAACGAGCCCGTAAGGTCAAATAATTCCTTGGCCGATAGAATATCAAATACCTCTTTTGAATCTTTTTCCCTTTGTGCGTCCCTGTAGTGGACGGGATTAGAAATTAATTTTCCGTTCTTGTCTATAAGGCCAAAATCAGCCCCCCAGGTATCCAGCGCAAGGGATTCTATTTTCCTGTAACTTTTAAGGGATTTTTGTATTCCCACCTTAAGTTCCGAATACAATCTTAAAATATCCCAGTAAAGGGTTCCTGCAGCAAATACTGACTTGTTTTCAAACCGGTGAGTAACTTCCATTTCAAACTTTTTGCCATCAAATTTTGCTACAGCTGCTCTACCATTACTTGCACCATAGTCAAACACCAAATAATTTTTTTTAGCCATAAAACTCCTTTTTGTTGATTTTTAATCCAACAAAAGCTTAATACAGTTTTTTGAATTTTAAAAGTAAATCACTAGTAGATGTTACCCACGCATAGTATTTTTTTATACTTCTTAGAGCAGCCAAATGATCCTCCTTGTTTGCTGCTATGCAACCATCTTCTACCACCACCGGAAGATAGCCCCTGTCATAAGCTTCCCTGACAGTAGAAGATACACATGCATCGGTCATTCCTCCAGCAAAAATTAACCTAGAAATATTATTCGCCCTTAAAATCAAATCAAAATTAGATGAGCAAAAAGCACCGCTGGAACTCTTTAAAATAACAATATCTCTATCCCTGGGAGCAACATTTTTATCAATCTGGCTGGAATGTTCCTTACAATGCAGGTGATATTTACTTCCTCTGTTATCTTCTAGCTCTTGGGCCAATACTTTCCTCCCTATGCCCGGGACATCCAAGAGATTCAAATCAGTGGAAGCAATCCTGGTATAAATTATCCTAACCCCTGCTTTTCTAAAAAAAGTTACTAATTTTTTTACATTGGGCAGCACTATATTATTTATGCGGTTATAGTAATAGCTATCCGAACCTCCAGAACTCCATTTACCGCTATACTTTTGTTGGGTAATATAATTTTGGAGGTCAATAATTACCACCCCTAATTTTTTCTTTTCTAGCCAACTGGAGAGATCTATCCCCCTGGGATGCTCCACATTTAAGTTGTAATCAAAAACATATTTATCTGGCATAATTAAGGATTATGTTTTCCCGTTTTTATCTATTAGTTTGTTTAGCTTATTACGGTAATACTTAAAATCTTCCCAGGGCACCTCAGGGGGGATAAGGTGATCCCCGTAAGGTATATAGCCACCATATTTTAAAAGTTCAGCTATGGGCTCTAAAATCCTGTCAATTTCTTGCCTGCCTAATGGTATCCTGGACTTAGGAATACCTCCCATAATCTGCAAGTCCGGATACTTCTTCCTGGCAGCCAGCACATCCATTCCTGCACTTGCTTCCATAGGATAAAGGCCGGTTATGCCTGCCTCCATGAACAGCGGTATAAGCTCATTACAGTCTCCGTCAGTATCTAGCAGGATAATATCTACCCCTTTCCCTTTCAGGAAGCTGGTAAGCTTCTTGTAATAGGGAGTCATAAATTCCTTGAAAGTATTTGGCGAAACCATTGAAGCTGTGCCGGTGGAAACATCCTCCCATATATGGACGCAATCTACATCAATCTGAGACAGGACTTCTTCCCACAAAGCTATCCATAGGTCTGTAAATGTATTCAGGATGTCTTTTACCAGGTCCGGTTCATCATAGTAATAATAAAATAATTTTTCATACCCTATGAGATGGACCAAGGTCCCGAAAATTCCCAAAGGATATCCGCCCAGGGCAAGAGGGTAATCCCTATTTTTATAATCTTTCACCAGCTGGTTCCAGTTTTCTGGAAACCTTTCCTTCAGATTTTCTGTATTTACCCTTTCCTCCTTTATCCTATTCCAGCTCTCCCAGCCGGTTATTGGCCACCTCATGGAAGTGGGGATGGTAGCTTCTTCCTTTAAGTACACCCTTTCAACTCCGTCAAGATCTATATAAGTTAATTTTTCTTCGTCCTCATCAAGTATTTTAATGTCAAATTTTGGACAAAGAAGCTGCTCTACCTTAACCAGTATGGTGGACTTATCAAAGCCAAAAAAATTGGCCACATCCTTGTCCAGGGGAAATCCCTGGTTTGGCCAGTATGTCCCTCCTCCCCATACCCCTATGCCATTGGGAAGCTCTATTTTATCGCTTTCTTTAGCCCCCTTTTTTTTCCACTTATTTATCCAGGCAGTGGTGTAAAGGGAAGCCTGGAACGTTGAGATATCGGTTGGAATCCTGGGATAATTTTTCTCCTCTAGGCCTTGACTGTACCAGTTCTTTATAGTTTTGCCCCAGTATCCAAATTCCCATTTAACAGACCTTGCGTCTTTATTAAATTTCATTACCTCTATAAATCTTTCCCTGCTGTCCATAATTCTCCTTATACTAATAAAGCTGTAGTCTCTTTCTATTCCTTAAAGCGTCAAGGGATATGGCAAGTACTAAAAGTCCTCCCTTTATAACCATCCTTAAATATATGGGGATACTTAGTAAAGCTAGACCATTAGAAATCGAGCCAATAATTATTAATGCTATAAATGTTCCTAAATAATTTCCTTTTCCTCCCCCAACAGTAACACCACCAAGCACCACTATGGTAAGTACTTCTAGTTCAGCTCCTCTGCCGTATTCAGGCCTGCCGGAACCTAATTGCGAGGTAAGGACTATTGCTGCCAGGGCACAAAATAAGCCTGAAATTACATAACTTATTATTTTAACTCTTTCCACATTTATTCCTGCAAGCTTGGCTAGATATTCATTCCCCCCAATAGTATATAGATTCCTGCCAAACCTTGTGAACTTTAAAACTAAAGATAAAATTATAAAAAGGATTATTATATAAATAGTGGTATAGGGTACAACTCCACCAATAAAACTTCTGCCTATAGAATCCCAGAAACTGCTGTAAATCCTTACATTTAAATCTGCCCAGAAAAATGCAATTCCTCTAAATATAGCCAGGGTACCAAGTGTAGTAATAATAGGATTAATACCTATTTTGGCTATAATCAATCCATTTATTAATCCCAAAATACAACCTATAATAATTGCTATTATCATCACAACGCCTACAGGAATAAAACTGAACTTTAGCATTATAACTGCAGTAATTATTCCAATTAAGCCCATTGCAGAGCCTATAGAAAGATCAAAGCCTCCACCAATCATAACTATTGTAATCCCTGCAGATAGTATACCTAATACAGCAAGGTTGTTAAAAATGCTCCTAAAATTCCCTATTGCTAAATAATGAGGAGAAAAAGATGCAAATATCACTACCATAGCTATATAAAGTATAACTAAGGAAGCTATTGGGGTTTTACTTTGTGTAAAAACGCTAATAGCTTTTTTATACCATTTGGCATCCCCTGTTTTTTCATTTAAATTAGCCATGAAACCTCCGATAATAACTATTTAATTATTTATTCCTGCAACCTTTTCTGCCTAACCTCATATGTTGCCACAACTGCCACTAAAACTGCGCCTTGCGCAATTTGAACATAATAGTAATAAACATTTAACATGGTTAGACCATTATAAAGGACACTTAAAATGAGGATTCCCACTAAAGTACCTGAAATTTGTCCCCGTCCTCCTCCAAGTGCTGTTCCCCCTAAAAGTATTGCCGATATTATAGTAAGCTCAAGGCCTTCTCCATGTTGTGGCATTCCAACACCGCTTAGGGAAGCTAAAATAAGACCGCCTAGCGCAGCAGCAATTCCACTAAAGAAAAAGGTTAAAAATTTAACCTGCTTTACATTTATTCCTGAAAGATAAGAAGCCATTGGGTTTACTCCAATTGCATAAATCTTTCTGCCCCATTTGGATAAATTCATTACCACATAACAGATAGCAAAAATTATTACGAATAAAATAATTGGAAAAGGAACTTTAAATACTTTTCCCCTTCCTAAAAAATCAATAACTGGATCCATTGCCATAATAGACTGTCCGTCTGCAAAAGTATAAGCCAGCCCTCTCCATACTGACATGGTTCCTACTGTTGCAATAATCGAATTAACACCAACAACAGTAACTAAAAATCCATTAAAAATACCAATAGCACAACCTAAAAGCAAACATAACAGAACAACTATCCAGCCATCAACTCCGGATCTTATTAAAATTGCAGCAATTACACTAGTTAACCCTATATTTCCTCCAATAGAAAAATCGATCTCACCTGATATTAAAACCATGGTAAGTACGGCAGCCACTATTCCCATGAAAGAAAGATTGGAAAGCATTGAAACTAAATTATAAGTAGAGAGAAAACTTTTACTAGTAAAAGAAAAGAATAATAACATTGCCACTAACACTATAATAAGTGTAATAGTGTTACTTATAAAAAACTTTCTTTCTTTTTTTACAACAGGGGTTTCCTGATTGTCTGCCATAAATCCTCCTAATATATAAAATTCATCAGATACAAGCGGTATGCATTAAATCTTCCTCGCTTGCTTCTCCTCTTTTAAACTCTCCAGTAATCCTGCCTTTACTAATAACTAAGATTCTGTCAGCAATTGAAAGGATCTCTGGTAATTCAGAAGAAATCATAATTATTGCGGCCCCTTTCTCACAAAGGTCCTGCATTAACTTATATATTTCTATTTTAGTTCCTACATCAATCCCCCTTGTAGGTTCATTAAGTATAATAATTTTTGAGCCGCTTTCCAGCCATCTGGCCAGCACTACTTTCTGCTGGTTTCCCCCTGATAAGCTATTGACTTCTTGATTCATTGATGGAGTATTAATATCTAGATTACCTATCCATCTTTGTGCTTTTTCTCTTTCAACTGTTTTTTTAATCAAAAAACCTTTACCTAGGTCCTGGATATTTGCCAAGGTTATATTTTCTTTTACTCCTAACATCAAAGCTAAGCCTTCCATTTTTCTGTCTACAGGCACTAGACCTATATTATTATCCCTGGCCTGCCATGGCTTCTTTATTTTTATTTCATCCCCATTTACAAAAATTTTTCCTGATTTTATTGGATTTGCTCCAAATAAGGACCTTACAAGATGTGTTTTGCCTGAACCTAGCAAACCAAATATCCCTAGGATTTCCCCTTTTCTTAACTCAAAGCTAACATCTCCTATTCCTTCAGCTTTCAAATGGTCTACCTCCATAACTACCTCTTCGATAGGTACATCTCTTTTAGGATACATATCCTGGATATCCCTTCCAACCATCATCGTAACCAATTGATTGCTGTCACTCTCAGAAGTAGTTACTGTACCAACCTTTTTACCATCCCTTAGCACAGTAACCCTTTCTGTTATTTCAAATATTTCTTTTAGCCTATGAGAAATATATATTATTGATACACCAGTTTCTTTCAATGTTTTTATAATTTCAAATAAAGATTCCTTGTCTTCTTCACTTAAGGCAGCAGTCGGTTCATCCATGACTAATATCTTTGCCTTCTTAGAAATAGCCTTAGCTATTTCAACAACTTGTTTTTCTGAAACTGATAAGTCTTCCATAATACAGTTAGGGTCTATATCAACATTGAGTTGTTCTAGAATTTTTTTCGATTTTTTATACATTTTTTTCCAGTCAATTACGTTAAAAGCACTTTTGGTTTCCTGCTCACCTAAAAATATATTTTCCGCTACAGAAAGGTTTTCCATCGTATTAAGTTCTTGATAGATTACCCTAATCCCTGCTTCCATGGCCTCGCCAGGGCTTCTAAATTCAGTCTCCTTGCCCTCTATTGTTATAGTTCCTGAATCTTTAATATAATTTCCCGCTAAAACTTTTATAAGGGTTGATTTTCCAGCACCATTCTCACCAAGTATGCCTAATACTTCCCCTTTTCTTAAATCAATACTTACATTTTTTAAAGCAACTACTCCCGGAAAAGTCTTGGTAATATTTTCCATTCTAAGTATTACTTCATCTTTGTCAGCCACTTCTCACCACCTTTTTTATTAAGGAGGACCTCGGCAGGCCCTCCTTAATTTA
Organism: uncultured Actinomycetota bacterium; assembly: GCA_964423265.1. Lineage (GTDB taxonomy): Bacteria > Actinomycetota > Humimicrobiia > Humimicrobiales > Humimicrobiaceae > M55B165. Next base: position 21,746 of record CAYREF010000005.1, on the reverse strand, counting down.
CAATTACCTATTTCCTGTATTATTCAGGATAATACTCATCTATATTCTCTTGAGTTATAACCTCATTTTCAACATACATAAACGCGGGCGGTACTTCACCATTAAGATAAGCACTAGCTGCAGGTACTAGGTATTCGCCATACCTTTCAGGGAAGTATGCGATTCCTGCATCGGTTAATCCTTCCCTTATTTGAGCCTGGCCAACTGCATCTACACCCTGGGTTATTACAATCCACTTATCCGGATCCCATCTTCCAGCAGTTTCTATAGCTGATATACAGCCGTCCATAGTTTGCTCATTTATTGAAGTGAGAACAAAGTTTTCTGCATCAGGTATAGAAGTTAAAACATCAGACATAGCTGCATTAGCCTGTTCCGCTTCACCAGCACCACCGTCAGCCCTTATAGTTATGGGATCTATAACATCTGCGCCATATTCATCAACAAATGCCTGGTAGAAACCTTCGGAACGAAGCATGGTAACTTCCCCGCCGGCTGGCATCTGCATTAAAATTATATTATCTATAGTATCTATTCCGCCTTGTTCCTCTACTCTTGCAATAGCTTCTTCACCAGCCATGTAAGCTACTTTAAAGTTATTTACTCCCATAAATGGTGCATTTGGTACCGGCACATCAACTGCTATAATAGGTATTCCTGCCTCGCTATATTTCTGGGAAACAATACTGTTTACTTTTGAGTCAAACTGGAACCATATCAGCACTTCCGGCTCTTTTGCCAGCAGAATGTCAGCATTCTGTAGTCCTACAGTAGCATCATACTGGTTATCTGCATAATAAAGGTCGCTATCTGCCCCGCCGGCCAGCTCCCATTCTTTTTGTACACTTCCATAAACATTGTTGCAGAATGGAATGCCGCCCATAATATCAGTATAAGCTATAGCGTGACCTTCTGCAGGACTGTCAGGATAAGGCTCGTCAGTATTTTTTGCATGCTCATGCAGGCTTTCATAATACTCATAAGCCTCTTTTTCCTCTTCAACTGTCTCTACTACTGTTTCAGTTTCTGTTTCGGTTACTGTTTCCACTACTGTTTCTGTAACAACTTCAGGTTCAGCTTCAGCCTGGCAACCGGTAAAAGATATGCCTACTGCGAATATTAAAGCTAACCCTAAAATTGAGATAAGTTTTAACTTACTCATTTTTTCCTCCCTTGATATTAATTAGAAAAATTGCCAATTAGCCCAAATAATAATCCGGGCTTTTTTTACATATCCACCTCCTTTTTAAAAATTTTTACAATAATTTGTAAAGTTAATTGCTGCCTACAGCAAGCCTTTCTCCTTATAATAGTTTCTTGCTTCCTGCAATATTTTTTCTATGTTTTCGTCCTGCTCTTCTGTTAAAGGTTCAGGCTTGTGGGAAGCTAGTATCTCTTCCATTTTTTCCTTTGCTTTCTCAATTACAGTTTTCTTATCTCCCTCCCACCACTGCTGGTATGAAGTTTTATCAAAAACTTCTGGCATGTAGTCTTCTTTCTGCCATAAAGTCCTTGTTTGGGGGGAACTTAGGAAAGTTCCCGAAGAGCCTACTCCAGAAATAAGATCTAGCCCAATAGTGCTGTCGTTTACATCAAAGCCTTCAACAATTTTGCCAATGCTTTTAGCAATATCGTCATCAATTACTGCCAGTATAGGATTATAAGCAAGTTCACCTGTCACCCCACCATGAAGTACAATCATGTTAGCTCCGGACAGCGCAGAACACATAGCCAGAGGAAGTTTTTCTGCCCCTATCTGGTAATCAATTTTTTTAGAATTTGAAAAAGCGGAGCCAGTATTATTAACTGGAATCTGATAAACTGAATGCCATATCTGATTGTAAGCCATTTGGTGTAAACCAATGGCTGCGGTCCCGAAATTAAGGTCCCCTGTTTTCATATTCATTGCTGAGACAAAATTATTCGCAATAACGCCGCAACCTGGTCTGATTGTCTGAAGCAACACAATAATGGCTAAAAGCTCTGCATTATGGCTTACAGAAGCGCCGGCTACCGTCACTGGATGGGAACCTCCCATAATTGAACCAGAAGCGATATAGATTGGAAATCCCGCATCCAGGTAATAAAAAGCCGCATTGCAGGCATCTTCTGACAGTGAAAGAGGTGCAGCACCTTCCACACACCCTAAAAGCTGGGCGCCCACTGCCTGTGCTATCTGGGTTTCCCATATAAAGCTATCTGTTGGCTGAGCTCCTCTTGAGGGTTTAGTTGAATACCTCATCCTCTGGGCACAACTTACTGGACATGACATCACCGGCGGAACCCCTTCAAGCTCAAAATAAGGGGTATAGGAAGGAAATACATGAACCGAATCCAGGGCATCAGAAACTATTACTGCTTCATTATTTTGCTCTATGGTGGGCATAGTAACCTTGCCTGTTTCAACATCAGAAAATCTGGCTCCAGCAGAATTCATAAAATAAAGCGTATTTGCTCCAAACCTTACATTTTTTTCAGGCTCCCTTGCTTTAACCATAAAACTGGAAGGCGTAGACCTTATGCATTCCTCCACTATATGGGGAGGAATCTTTGCAATCTTTGTTTCGTAATCAACCTTGCATCCCCTTTTATCTAAAACTTTTAATGCTTTCTCTGACTCATACTTAAAGCCCACGTCCTCCAGTACCTGCAGGGTAGCAGAATGTATTTGCTCTACCTTGCTGTCACTCAATATCTTTATGGGCTCAAAATTTCTTTTAAATCCGTTTTGCATATAAATCCCCTCTTACTTTATTCCTAAAAGCCTTTTGGCAACCTTTACCCCTTCTGGAGCAGTTGAACCATACCCGTCAGCTCCAATAGAGTCAGCAAATTCCTGGTTTATGGGGCTTCCTCCAACAATCACCTTAACTTTATTCCTCAAATCTTGTTTCTTTAAGCCTTCAATTACATTCTTCTGTTCCTGGGCGGTAGTGGTAAGAAGCGCAGACATGGCAAGTATATCCGGGCTTTCTTCCTTAATTTTTTTAAGGAAAGTTTCTGCCTTTACATTTACTCCTAAATCAATAACTTCAAATCCAGATGCATACAAAAGTGTAGATACCATACCCTTGCCTATGGAATGTATGTCTCCAAATACTGTGCCTATAATTACTTTTCCCAGAGTCTCCTGTTTTTTGCCCTTCTTCTCTATTTCAGCATTTATAATAGGGAAAGATTTTTTAAGCACTTCAGATGCACAAACAAGGTCGGGGAGGAAAAGCTCCCCTTTGCCGAATTTTTCTCCAACTTGCCTAATCGCTTCGGTAAGCGCTTTTGCTGCCTGTAGAGGGTCTACTCCTTCTTCTATTGCTTTCTTTGCAATATTTTCGGCATTGTCAACATCAAAATTAGTCACCATATCTTTAAGGTCATTTAATATGTCTGCCATCTTCTGCCTTTCTTTATTCTGGTAATAAGCAAATATTTGGAGGTTAAAAACATTTTAAAAATAACAAAAAAACGTTTTTATGTCAATAATCTACTTACTTTAAAAATGTAACATTTGTTATATAGTGATAAAATCCTTAGTTTTTCCTGCAGGGAAATCTACAGAATCCCTTTCAATAAGCGTGGTCGGCAAAAGGATATTTTTAGTTTTAATATCCCTTCTCTCAACTATATCAATCAGCAAATTCATTGCTTTCTGGCCCATGAGTTTTTTAGGCTGTTTTATGGTAGTTAGTCCAGGATCTAAAAAATTTGAAAAGTATACATTGTCAAAGCCTACCACTGATACATCCTGTGGAACCCTTAAATTCTTTTCTTTTAAAGCTTTTACCAGTCCATAAGCATTGACATCTGATAAAGTAATAAAGGCGGAAGGCATCTTATTATTTTTGATATAATTTTTTACAACTTCATAGGTTCCCTCAGTTTCTTTAAGCCTCATGTAATCATCCATTATGATGTATTCTTCCTTAACCTCTAAATTATTTTTCTTTAGACCCTCTATATATCCAAGGTACCTGTTTTTTGTAGTAGTCTGCTCTTCCAGGCTAAAGGTTATGTATCCTATATCCTCATGGCCAAATTTACACAAGTAATCCACCGCTTTTTGGGTGGCTTTCTTATTATCTATAAGGACTGAGGGTATGTCTTTGTTTTTCAGTTCCCTGTCTGCTGATACCAGGGGTACGCCTTTTTTGTAAACTTTTTCTACAAACGATTCATTATTATACCCGCTTATAAATATCAGACCGTCCACAAACTGGTCAAGAAGAGTATGCACCTGTCTTTCTTCTTCTTCCTTATCATAGAAAGTACAACCAAGAATCAATATATAGCCTCTTTTCCTGGCAACTTCCTCCATTCCCTTTATAACATGTGAGCCAAAAGGGTTAGAAATATCCTGGAGTATTACGCCTATAGTATTAGTGCTCCTTGTCCTGAGGCTCCTTGCGATAATATTGGGCCGATACCCCAGCTTATCTATAGCTTTTGATACTTTTTTTCTAGTTTTTGCAGTTACTATTCTTTTTTTATTGATAACATTGGAAACAGTGGAGATAGCCACCCCTGCTTCCCTTGCAATATCTTTTATGGAAGTAGACTTGTATTTTCTTCCCAATTTTTTCCCATAGTAATTGTAAATACAATAATAATACCATAAAAACGTTTTTTTTAAAGTATTTTTTATAGCTTTATTTTTTAAAGTGCTACCGCTTGGTAGCACCTTAAAATCAACTATTAAAGATTTAAGGCTTTCTTTCTAGCTACGACATGCTCTTCAATTTCCTTCATTGAATTTGAGAATTGTTCAGCTGTGTATTTAAATGCAGCTTGCCCGGCAAAATCATCTATTTTTATTCCATACTCATCGTAGCCTTGTTTAAAATAAGGTATTTTTAGGAGTTTCTGCATTATTTCATCTGGGACAGGATCATCCATTTGCCTGTATATATCTTTTTCTTCACATATACTCATAAAGTCTTTCTGCATATCCGGATTTATGGTATAAACCATATTTCCGCCGGCCACTTTTTCAATATGATATACGCAATCCGGCTGCGGGCCTACCCTGGCAGAGCAAAGGAGTAATTTGGATAGATACCCGTCTTTGGGATCATTTAAAATTTTATGAGCCTTCTTGGCAATGGCAATTCCTGTCCACCTTCTAAGCTCATCATTAAGCTCGATGCCTACAGACTTAGCACTCTCATCATAAGCCTTTCGGCCTTCAAACCTGCCAATCATGATAGTAATAACTGAACGCCACTGTGAATAATCTATTCCCCACTCTTTTCCTCTCTGATAGCCCCTCTTTACAGCTTCAGCAACCTGCACTACCTGAGGCACATCAAATACCAATGTTGCATTGGTAGGAATTCCTACAGAGGTTAACAGTTCTATTACATATATGCCTTCTTTAGAGCCAGGGCATTTAATCATGATATTCGGTGAAACCTTCTTTAAAGTTAATCCCTGCCAAAGCATCTCTTTTACATCGGTTACCAGCCTGGGGTCCACCTGGGCACTTACATAGCCCCTGGTGTAATTAGATTCTTCAAAGGAAGGCATATAAAGTGCAGCTCCCCTTTTAGTAATTTCTTTATATACTTCCCAGGCAAGATCATAGTTGCTTTTCTTGGGGTTATCTTTAATTATCTGGTCCACTACCGGATTAACTTTTTCGGGAATAAGGTCCAGTACTTTTCTAGTTAGTCTTGGGTTAGTGGTTACCCCGTCATATAAGACATTTTCTGGATGTTCGGGGTCACATAATATATTCATCCTTTTTTTGGTTAAATCCTTTAAGTCTTCAGGTGCTTTGTCCACCATTTCTTCCGCCCAGCTTTCAAAAATCAATGGAGATGAGTCCCACCAGACTTCCATTTCTTTTGAACTCTCAGATAGCCTGTGTATAGCTGACTTTTCATACTTTGCCATTATTGTTTTACCTCCTTAAAACTGTTTTACTGCCTTTATAATATCTTCCTTATGCGGAATGCAAGCCTGCTCTAAGGTAGAATTATAGGGGATTGGAGTGTTAAGTCCAGCAACAATTTTTATGGGCGCATCCAGCCAGTCAAAGGCTAAGGTATTTACCTTAGCACAAATATCAGATGCTATGCTTCCCCTCTCACAGGCTTCGCTGACAATTACCAAATGGTTGGTTTTCTTAACTGAATTTATTAGCGTGTCCTCATCCAGGGGCACTAGGGTCCTAGGGTCAACTACCTCACAGCTTATCCCTTCTTTATCCAATTCTTCTGCTGCCTTCAAAGATTCCAGTGCCATATTTGAATAAGCAAATATAGTTACATCGTTTCCTTCTCTTTTAATGTCAGCCTGTCCAAAAGGAATGCTGTATTCCTTTTCCGGTACTTGGCCTTTATTTAAATAAATCATTTTCTGCTCTATAAACATTACAGGGTTATCATCCCTGACTGCGGTTTTTAATAGACCCTTTGCATCATAAGGGGTGGAAGGCATTACAACTTTTAAGCCTGGAACATGATAAAACCACGCTTCCAAGCTCTGGGAATGCTGAGCGGCAACACCTCTTCCAGCTCCCCCTTGCGTCCTTAAAACCAAAGGCACATTCAGGCTGTCACCGGTCATGTACCTTATTTTTGCAGCCTGGTTGACAATCTGGTCCATAGCCAGTGTAGCAAAATCTATAAACATAATTTCTGCTATTGGCCTATAGCCTGTCAATGCCGCTCCAACACCTGAGCCTACAATAGCAATTTCAGAAATGGGAGTATTTATAACTCTTTGGGGCCCATATTTTTCCAGTAAGCCACGGTATACCCTAAAGGCTCCGCCATATACGCCAATATCTTCTCCAATCAAAAATACTTTTTCATCTCTGTCCATTTCCTCTATAACCGCTTCTCTTAATGCTTCTCTATATTCAAGTTCCCTCATTTATTTTACCCTTTCTCCTAAATTACAATTTAAATCTGCTTTACTTCTTCCAGAAATTCACCCAGATCAGGCTCCGGGCTTTCCTCTGCAAATTTAACAGCTTCATCCACTCTTTTTTGGATGTCCTTTTCCATTTTCTCTATTTCCTCTTCTTTTAAAACACTATCTTTTATTAGCTGTTTTTTAAAATTTTTTACAGGGTCTTTTTCTTCTTTATAGTATTCTGCTTCTTCTTTTTCCCTGTATTCAGCAGGATCATTTGGATGGTGACCTGTAAATCTGTATGTCTTAGCTTCTATGAGGGAAGGGCCCTTACCTTTTCTGGCATGCTTTACAGCTTTGTCTGCTGTTTTAAAAACTTCTAGGGTATCGCTTCCATCCATAATGTATCCCGGCATATTATAAGCATCTGCCCTTTTTCCCACATCCTTGCAGGCTACCGAGTCTTCAGAGCACATGGAAATAGCATACATGTTATTCTCACAAATATAAATTATGGGAAGCTTAAATACTGAAGCCATGTTCAAGGATTCATGAAACACTCCATTATTAGCTGCGCCGTCCCCGAAAAAGCAAATGGCTACACGTCCTTTTCCTTCCATTTTACAGCTGAACCCGGCTCCTACAGATATAGGGATTCCTCCTCCTACAATTCCATTAGCACCTAAAATTCCTAGTTCGGTGTCTGCAATATGCATAGAGCCGCCCCGGCCTTTGCAATAGCCTGTTTTCTTGCCAAGCAGCTCTGCCATCATCTTGTTTAGGTCTCCCCCTTTGGCAATACAATGGCCGTGCCCTCTATGGGTTGAAACAATATAGTCCTCTTTCTCAATGGCTGAACAGGCACCTACTGCCACTGCCTCTTCGCCAAGATAAGGGTGTAGATAACCCCATATTTTTGCTGTCTGATAAAGTTTTACTGTTTTTTCTTCAAACTTCCTTATCTTCAGCAGTTTTTCCAGCATTGCAATCTTATCTTTTTTATAAACTCTTGCCATTAAAATGCCTCCAATTGCTAGTTTCTGATTTTTGTTTTATTATATGCAAATTATTGCGAATATGCAACAAAATTAAATTTTGCTTAGTATAGATTCTGCAGCCTGACTATCTGTTACTATTATATTTACAAATCCACCCCTCAAAGCCCCCAATATTGCATCAGACTTTACCTTGCTACCGGCAACCCCTATAGAGTAAGGAACTTTAAATAGTTCTTTTACCGGCATGGCAATAATCCTTCCCTTTAGGCTGCTGTCACAGATATTTCCTTCAATATTAAAAAAATGGGAAAATACATCACCAATTGCCTTATTTTTTTTCAAGAACTCCAAGTCATCTTTGCTTATGTGACCTGTTTTTATAAGGGTGGAAACAACCTTTGGGTAAAGTGCTCCAATTCCCACCAGGGCTATGGTTATCCTGTCAAAGTAATTAGTAGTTCTTTTAATAGAGGTTTCATTTAAAAACAATTCCCTGCTCTTCTTTGAATCAACTATAGCAGGAGCATACAAAAGGTGGGGCTCTACATTAAATTTAGAAGCAAACCTCCTGGCAATATCATGGCAGTTCAGGTTAACAGACAACTGATGTATGCCCCCGGTGATCTGTACTACCTCCACATCTTTATTGATTTTTGCCGGAAGACTATTTATTACTTCATTAACCGTGGTGCCCCAGGAGACACCAATAATATCCTTGTCCTTTATTATCTCCAGGAGATAATTTGCAGCTGCCTGGCCCAACTTGGTTTTAAGTTCAATATCGGAGAGTCCACTGTTTTTTACCACAATGGCCCTCTTTAAGCTAAACTTTTTTTCAAGCTGTTCTTCTAGATTAGAAACATTCTTTATGGGGTCAACTATATTTATCCTTACTATACCTGTATCCAGAGCTCTTTTCAGTATCCTGTTTACCTGGTATTTTGAAATCTTTAATTTATTGGATATGTCTTCCTGGGTCAGCCCCTCTTTATAATAAAGGTTAGAAACCTTTACCATAAGCTTTGTATCATAGCTCATAACTTATTTTTCCAGCTCTTCTATTTTTTTAACTTTTTTGACTGTTCCGCCAGTCCTTTCGATATCCAGCCATACTTTAAGTATCTCCTGGGCAAGGCTTCTGCCTATTATAAAAGCACCCATGGTAAGAACCTGACAGTCATTTGAGAGAATTGATCTTTGTGCCGAATAGAGATCATGGCATACTGCTGCCCTTATTCCCTTAAACTTGTTTGCGCATATTGCCATACCGATTCCTGTGCCACAAACCAAAATGCCTCTATCGAAACTTCCTTTCTGCACTGCTTCAGTTACTTCCTTTGCTACATCAGGATAATCACCTTTTACTGGAAACTTTTCGTACTCAATGTTTTTTTCTTCCAGTATTTCAATTAAATCTTCCATTCTCTCTACTGCATTTGGGTCACATCCTATTGCAATTTTCATGGCCATCTCCTTTTATCATAAATTAATAAAATTCCGGATACTTTCTGCAATTTTTGGAGGGGTCAACCCGTAATACTCCATTACCTCTTCATATTCTCCTACTTTTGCAAATACGTCGTTTACCCCAATTTTCTTAAGCTTTACTGGGTTAGCCGTTGAAAGTATGTTGGATACTGCGCTTCCCAATCCATTTATAATATTATGTTCTTCCACAGTCACTACCTTTTTTGTTTTAGCACTTGATTTTAAAATCAATTCCTTATCTATTGGTTTAATGGTATGCATGTTAATAACTTCTGCGTCAATATCCTTAGCTTCCAGTATTTGCGCAGCATCAAGGGCCCTAGAAACTGTAGAAGATACAGCAATTATGGTAATATCTGAGCCTTTCCTTAATACTTTGCCCTTGCCTATAACAAATTCTGTATCTTGGGCATTAATTCTTTTTGCCTCTTGCCTGTGTACCCTGAAATAGACAGGCCCGTCAAGCTCAACAATCTTTTGTAAGGCTTTCCTGTATTCCGGCCCATCTGCAGGGGAAACAATAGTTATATTGGGTATAGAACTGAGGATGCCCACATCTTCCAGCACCACATGAGTCGGCCCCAAGGCGCTAACAGAAAAACCGCAATTATTTCCCATAATATTTACATTAAGTTCTGTCTTGCACACGTCATCCCTTATTTGCTCAAAACACCTGCAAGTTATAAAGGGCACATAAGCAGCAATAATAGGTATCCTGCCAGTCAGTGCCATTCCAGCAGCATGGCCCATGGCACTTTGTTCCTGGATTCCAAACTCAAAATGCCTCTCCGGATATTTCTGATTGAACGGTCCTCCTGAAGCCCCCAGGGAGCTATCACAGGAGACATAAACTACATCAGGATTTTTCTCCCCCAGCTCCAGGAGCGCTTCGCTTATTACCTTTCTGGGGTTTTCATATATATTTTCATGTTCCAACTTTTGCCAACTCCTCTCTTCTAACCTTTTCTACCAATTCGATATCTTCATCTATTTTCTCAGGTTCACAGTGCCAGTGGTGGAACTTAAAATTATCCTCACCGAAGGCCAGGCCCTTGCATTTTACAGTATCTGCAATCACCACTGAGGGCTTTCCTTTCTTGAAAGGAATATCTGTCAGGGATTCATAGATTTGTCTGAAATTATGCCCGTCAATAGTTTTAACCTCCCAGCCAAATGAACCAAATTTATCCTCAAAAGGCGAGGTATCCATTATCTCTTCAGTTCTTCCGTTAACTTGAAGCCTGTTCCTGTCCACAATGGCAACCAGGTTATCAAGCTTGTGGTGGCTTGCAGCCATTGCTGCCTCCCATATGCTACCTTCACTGCATTCTCCGTCGCCTAGAAGGCAGAACACCTTAAAACCGGCTCCCTTCCTTTTGGCTGTTATTGCAATTCCGCCTGCAACCGGCAATCCGTGGCCAAGTGACCCAGTTGGAAATTCAACCCCTGGCAATACTTTTTCATCAGGATGCATGGGGACCCTGCTATCAAAGGTATTATAAGTCCAGAGTATTTCTTCTTCAAAATAGCCTAGATCTGCCAAGGTTACATAAAGGGCCAAGCACTTATGGCCGGCTGAAAGTATAAACCTGTCTCTTTGTTCCCATTTAGGATTTTTAGGATCATGTTTCATTATCTGGTTAAATAGCACCGTTATAATATCCAGGCTTGAATAAGCTCCCCCTATATGCACCTCCCCAAATTTTGTCATCTTTAATATATTCTTCCTGCCTTGATAGGATTTGTCTATTAATTTGGAAATTAATCTCCCGCTAATTTCTGGCATAATCCTCCCTTACTTATTTATTTCTAATGCAACATTTATCATATATTTAAAAAGCTCTATATTCAGCGAAGCCCTACCAATAAAAATACCATTATTTTCCCTAATCTCCAAAATATTTTTGGCAGTATCCCTATTTACGCTTCCACCATATATTATTAATTGCTCTGAATACAATTCTTCTCCATACCTGGAGGCCAAAAACTTCCTTATATGATCCATCATGGACCCTATATAGGAGGTATCTGCCGCCTCACTTGCGCCTATAGCCCATGCAGGCTCATAGGCAAGCACGATTTTTGCAATATCCTCTGCTTCTATCCCTTTTAGCAGCATGCTTAACTGGGATTCAATAAACTTTTTTGCGCCGTCTATTGTTTCCTGTTTCTCCTCTTCCCCCATGCAAAGCACTGGCGAGATGCCATTTCTTATACAGGCTTTTATCTTCTTGTTTACCATTTTTAAGTCTTCTTTTAATATGCTTTTCCTTTCAGGATGCCCTAATTCCACAAAGCTGCAGCCTAAATCTTTTAGGTGCATAGGGCTTACCTCTCCGGTGTAAGGGCCTTCATTCTCCCAAAAACAATTCTGTGATCCATATTTTAAATTGCTGTGGTATATACTTTTAGAAAAAGCATCAATAGCTAAAAAGGTAGGTAGCACAAATACCGTGATATTACTAACTTCCGCAAATTTTTCATCCATAAAATCCTGGAGGCCGTTTATGTATTCGGTACCCTCTTTTACTGTCTTATACATTTTCCAGGAGGCGCCAACCAATATCTTTTTCATAATGACTTTCTAGCTTATCAGTCTTTATATTATAAATAATATTTAAATATATTTCTAAACTGTTTATAGTTTATACCAGCTTCACCTATATACCTGGGGTTTTTTACCCCTATTTTTTCGCCATTATGGTAATCAGAACCGCCGGTAAAAAACTTTACCTTTTCCCCATATTTTCTTTTTACCTCTTCTTCTATGGCTTCCCTGCTAAGGCTGCCTTTATAAGAGGTCTTGTCATAGGTATAGCAGGCTTCAATTCCGTCCAGGCCATTTTCAATTAGCTTGCCTATATATTGGCCCCTGCTATTGTTGCCCAATACTTTTGATCCAACCTCCTCATCAATTAAGTATGGGTGGGCAAGCACCGCCAGCCCTCCGCATTCCTTTATCAAGCTTATTGCTTTCACCGGACTAATCTTCTCTCTTTTAATGTTTAGGGCCGGCGTATCCCTTACCATAAGTTTTGCCTTGCTCCAGCTTTCCGCATACCCTTTTCTAGCCATCAGCTCAAAGATATGCTTCTTCTGGACTTCTTCGGGTTGCCTTGTTTTTTTTCTGCCACTTCCATTCCTGTACTTTAGAATCTCTTTCTGGTAATCAACCGGCATCCCTTGGCCGGTTAAAGTCTCACAAAGCTTGCGGTAAGCTTCTATCTTGCTATTTTTAGCCCTGTTTACCTCTTCTTGTACCAGGCCATTGTTCCAGTCGAGCTCATAGCCAATAATATGAACGTCTTCTACGAAAGTGTCGCAGGAAAATTCATACCCCAAAATTAAATCCAGACCAAGGCCTTTTGCAAAGTCCTTTATCTTCTTTTTTTTACTATTGTTTTCAATATAAAGGGGCGGATTTATATCATGGTCCGTTATGGCTACAGCCTTCATGCCTACCCAGGAAGCATTTAAAATTAATTCTTCAGGAGGATCATTTCCGTCAGACCTGGTGGTATGGCAATGAAGGTCGCATTCATATTTTGGCTTGTAGCTATTATCCATAAAATTTGCCCTCCTTTAAGCTTTGCCCTTACTTCCGAATAAATTTATGTATTCTTTTACTAGTTTTTTTACCTCATTCTGAACAAACTTAAACTTTTTAAGTGGCTCATATTCATCCGGATACTTTTCTATATACTCATCACAGGCATCAATATAGCGGTGCTTCAGTTCAGTAGAGATATTCATTTTAGTAACCCGGTAGGAAATTATCTTCTTTAGGATTTCTTCTGAGAGACCTGAGCATCCATGGATTACAATGGGGAAGCTTGTAACCTTCATAATTTCAGCCAGCCGGTCAAAGTCTAGGCTAGGCTCTCCCTTGTATAGCCCATGAGCAGTGCCGATGGCTACCGCCAGGGAATCAACCCCGGTTTTTTGCTGGAATTCTACAGCCTTCTGGGGCTCGGTGAGCATAATTTTAGAATCATCAGCTTCAACATGCTCTTCTTTGCCTCCTATATGTCCTAATTCCCCTTCTACGCTCACCTCTTGCGTATGGGCCATCTCCACTATCTTTCCGGTTAGCTTGATATTTTGTTCGTAAGGCAGCTTGGAGCCGTCAACCATAACCGAGCTCCAGCCAAAATCAATGCACTTCTCTATTACTTCCAGGTCAGTCCCATGGTCCAGGTTCATGGCTACCGGAACCTCCACATCATCAGTAAGCTCTCCTATCATGCTAGTTAAAACTTTATACCCTAAATCTATTACCGTCTTCTGAGAAGTTTGTATAATAATGGGGGATTTTTCTTCTTTTGCAGCTTCTATCACTGCCCTCATGGAGGTCTGGTTTACAATATTGAAGGCGCCAACTACATATCTTTCTTTCCTTGCTTTTTTAAGCATAGCAGTTGTATTTACATATGGCATAATTCCTACACCTCTTTTTTTTGCTATTTTACTCACTTACTTATTTTATGCAATAATTTGCGACATTGCAATTAATATTGTTTGGGGAAAGCCATTATATCCGCACCAGTACAATATGCAAATACTTTACTGGTTATTGATTTTATAAACCTCAAATATTAGAATGTTTAAGATATATAATATAAGGATAAATTTTATTAAAATAATAAACCATGTCTAAATTAAGGGAAAAACATAAGAGAAATAAAGTTGGGCTAAAAATTCTAATAGTGTTTGTGGCACTGTTTTTGTTAACAACCATACTTTTTTTGGCTGCCTTTGGTGGAATATCCATAGCGGTTACCGGAATAATTTCAGGTTTCCTGGAAGACCTCCCCGAGATTGAAGACTTTAAGCCTACAGAATCAGCACTAACCTCTAAGATTTATGCAAATGATGGAACGCTTATAGCTAATTTTCACGGTGAGCAAAACAGGGAGCTTGTATCTTTGGAGCAAATGCCCCAGAAGCTCATAAATGCAGTAATTGCCATTGAGGATGAGAGGTTCTACCAGCATAACGGGGTTGACTTTGAGGGAATCATAAGGGCCTTTATAATAAATCTTCAGACCGGGGAAATAGTACAGGGTGCAAGCACCATTACCCAGCAGGTTATAAGGAACCTGTATATATTAGAAGAAAAATATGAGATAACCTATGACAGGAAACTAAAAGAAGCGGTCCTTGCCTACCAGCTGGAGCAAATCTATACCAAAGAAGAAATACTGGAAATGTACCTTAACACAGTCTATTTTGGCGAAGGCGCGTATGGTGTTCAGGCTGCTTCCAAAGTATATTTTAACAAAGACGTTGAATACCTAAACCTAGCCGAAGCAGCATTGCTTGCAGGTCTATTGAGGGACCCAAGCAAAAGCCCTTATATCAACAAGGATTTTGCCTTGGAAAAAAGGAACATAGTGCTGGCTAAAATCCTGGAGTTAAATTACATAAGCACCGAAGATTATGAGAAAGCATTAAGTAAGCCTATAATTGTGCAAAGACCCCAGGAAGAGGGAGAAGAAGGATTTGCCCCTTATTTTGTAGAATACATTAAACAAAAACTGATTGAAAAATACGGGGTTAACCGGGTATTTAAGGGCGGCTTTAAGATATACACTACCCTAGACCCTCCCATGCAGGTAGCAGCAGAACACGCTATAGAAGAAATACTCTATGACCCTGAAGATCCTTCAGCAGCCCTGGTGGCTATTGATCCAGAGACAGGATATATAAAAGCGATGGTGGGGGGGAAAGATTTTAGCGACATGAAATTTAACCTTGCTACCCAGGCCAAAAAGCAGCCGGGGTCTACATTTAAGGTATTTGCCCTGCTTGCAGCACTGGAGCAAGGCATAAGCCCGCAGTTGACTTTCAACCCTAACGGGCCTGTAATTTTTGAAATAGAGGGAAGTGAGCCCTGGGAAGTCTCAAATTACATGGGCACAGATTATGAACAAAATGAGATGTCTATCCTGGAGGGAACTGTAAAATCTGTAAATGTAGTTTATTCCCAACTTATAATGAAGGTAGGCGCATACAGCCTTATTGATGTAGCTAAGAGAATGGGCATAACTTCAGAACTTCAGCCCTACCCTGCAGTCGGCCTGGGAGGCCTAACAGAGGGGGTATCTCCACTGGAAACTTGCTCAGCTTTTGCAACTATTGCAAATTATGGGGTAAAAAATGACCCTGTAGCCATACTTAAGGTAGTAGACAATGATGGTGAAACACTGGAGGAATACCAGGGCGAGGGCATCCAGGCAATATCAGCCATAAATGCCTACCGGGCTATTGAGATTATGCAGCAGGTAGTCCAGCGGGGAACCGGCACCAGGGCCAGGCTGGAAGACCGGCCTGTCGCGGGAAAGACAGGAACCACCCAGGAAGCAGAAAATGCATGGTTTACCGGATTTACGCCAAATCTTGCCGCTTCCGTATGGATCGGGTATCCGGAAGTAAATAAAAAAATGGGGGTAATACATGACATGCGGGTACAGGGCGGAACCCACCCTGCAATGATATGGAAGCTGTTTATGGAAAAAGCTACAGAAAACTTGCCGGTAGAGAATTTTGTAAGGCCTGAAGATGATTTGATTGACATACAGATAGTTTCCAATCCGGAAACTGGAGAAATAATGCTTCCTAACAGGCATACTCCCCTGGAGCAGATAAGCATGAGTCAATTCCATTACGGTCAGGAGCCAAAAACAGTGGCACCAATTCCGGAAGGAGCTATACCCGTAATGCCCTTTGTTAGCTTGATGCCCCTGGGAGAAGCAAACCATATTTTAATACAGTCAGGATACAAACATATACAATATATTAATGAGCCATACGGGGAAGTGCCCCCTGGCTATACCCACAGGCAGGACCCCTTATGGGACCAGCCGGTAGAAACTATAAGGAAAATTAAAGTTTGGGTTAACCCATAGATTTAGGGATAAATCATATCTAAATTTTCATGAGGCCTTGGAATAACATGGGATGAAATAAGTTCCCCCACTCTTTTTGCAGCTGAAGCTCCCGCATCTAATGCTGCCTTTATCGCACCCACATCACCTTTTACAAACACGGTAACATAGCCGCCGCCAATCCTAACCTGCCCCATAAGGCTTACATTTGCTGCCTTTACCATGGCATCTGCAGCTTCTACAGAACCTACAAGACCCCTGGTTTCTATCATTCCTATAGCAAAACCATCCATAAATAACCTCCAGTTAATTATTCTAATTTTACTTCTTTATCCTCAAAAATCAACTTTTCAATTTTAGCCACAATTATTGAGTCCATCCCCATATCTTTTGTTTCTTCAGTTGCCCTGGCCGGGGTTCCGTTGGTTACCATTACCACTTCATCAATTCCTACCCCTATAAGGTCTACAGAGACCACAAAATTATCCTTGAAACTGCCTTCCATATCCAGTTCCTGGACAAGCATCAGCTTATAGCCCATATAATTTTCATCCTTTATAACTGAAACTACATTTCCTATTACTTTTCCCAAAATCATTTATTGTTTTCCTCAATGTCCCTGGAATCAATAATTGCTGTAATGGTAGTATCTGACGGGACCAGCTTATCTTCGAACGCCCAGGTTGCCTCAGTGCTTACTTCATAGCCTACATACTCGCCAACCGATACCCCCAGCGGGTCTAAAGCTAAAGAAATAGTATCCTCCAGCTCCCCTGTCTTAATATTGACCCCTTGTATTATTTTTATATCTATACCATCCAGAGATGGATATTTAAAATTAGAATAAGTTTTCCCTATTACTTTTGCATAAAACATAGTTATTTTTCCGCCAGATACTTGTATTTGTCGTCAATGTATATTGACTCAACCTTTGCAGAAATCCCTGAGTTTATAGGCATATCACTATATCCCACTATCTTCCTTGAAGAACTGCCTCCCACAATCAGCACAATATCTCCAGTGCCTATACCCAGTTTCTTGTCTACAGCCACAACATACTTATCGGTTTCCTGCTGCGCCAGGTCCAGTATTTTTACCAGGAATATCTTGGCAGAAACCATTGCCGGACCCTTCACCGTGCAGACCAATTCTTTTTTAACTCTACCTACCTGCATTACTTATCCTTCCCTGCATCAATCCTTGCCACTATAGACGCATCCACCGGAACATCTGAAGTTAATTTGGTCATTTTTGCAGCACTTCCAGTTGTTATTAATACATTATCCCCGTAGCCAGTTCCAATAGTATCAACAGCCACCATGTAGTTGCCGGTATTTTTAAATTCACTGTCCAGGATATGGATTAAATATAGCTTTAAGGGTTTTAGCTCTTCAATTTTAGAAACTGAGGTTATACTGCCTACAATTTTCCCTATATTCATATTTGCCTACTCATAAATATTTACCTTGTCAACCTTTGCCACTATTGAAGCCCTGATGGGAACATTGGGCCGGCCTACAATTTTGCTTACATTATTCCCATCATCAGATAGCAGTACTTTTTCTCCCGGACCTACTCCAATTGCATCTTCAACCAGGTAAAAAGTATTTGATTTTTTACCAAATGGGTCTATTACCTGTGCAATCTTCAACTTAGTATTTTCCAGCTTGGCCACTTTTATGGTGCTAACCACCGTGCCAATTATTTCTGCTATTTCCATAATTTAAATTTCAGTAATTTAAAATCAATTTATTATAACATAAAAAAACAACATGTTTGCTTGAATAACCGCAAAGCCAGTTTCTTTAACCTGATTTTTTATTATTTATACTATACCAAAAATAGCTATTAAAAATAATTGTAAAATCATTATAATGTGTAGGTATGGAAAAGGAAAAGACAAGAGTAAGATTTGCCCCCAGCCCTACAGGGCACCTTCACACTGGAAGCGCCAGGACTGCTTTCTTTAACTGGCTGTATGCAAAAAAAACAAATGGCACCTTTATCCTGAGGGTTGAAGACACGGATATTAGAAGGCACCAGGAAGAATCAATAAGAAAACTTTCCTCCTCCCTTAAGTGGCTGGGAATCCTCTGGGATGAAGGGATGGGAAAAGGGGGCAAATATAGCCCCTACAGGCAATCAAAAAGGATTAAGATATACAAAGAATATGCCCACAAATTACTGGAAGAAGGCAAAGCCTACCGCTGCTTTTGCACTCCTGAGAAACTAAAAGAAAAAAGGCAGAAAGCAAAAACTTATACCTATGACCGCAAATGCTTAAAGCTGGATTCCAGACAAGTAGAAGAAAAAATTGAAAAAGGGGAGAAATTTGCCATAAGGATCTTAGCAGAAACACCCACTGGCTTATCTTTTAAAGATAAGGTTTACGGCAATATATCGGTTGACCCTTCAACTATCGGCGATTTTATTATTCTGCGTTCCAATGGCCTTCCAACTTATAATTTTTCAGCAGCAGTAGATGATGCATTAATGGAGATTACAGATGTAATAAGGGGGGAAGACCACCTTACCAATACTCCCAAACAAATACTGCTATACAGGTTTCTAGGATTTAGGATACCTTCTTTTGCCCATCTTCCAATGATACTGGGAAGCGATGGACAAAAACTAAGCAAAAGGCATGGCTCAATATCCATTGAAGCTTACATTAAAGAAGGTTTTCTGCCTGAAGGAATATTAAATTATTTAGCCCTGCTTGGCTGGTCATACGGAGAAAAAAGGGAAATATTCTCAACAAGTGAAATAATAGATAACTTCAGCATTAAAAAAATATCCAAAAAACCGGCCAGGTTTGATTATGAGAAGCTTCTCTGGATAAATGCAAACCATATAAGGAGAAAAGATGACAGCCAGTTGGCTAAGTTGATTACTCAGTGGCTAAAGGAAGAGTATCAAGATAAGGATTTAGATGAAAAGGTAAAAAAAATTGTGCCCCTTATAAAAGTCAGGATCCAGACTTTAAAGGAATGCGAAAAGCTCACTGCACCTTTCTTTACTGAAGTAAGCTATGAAAAAAAATTCATGGAATTTTTTGACAACAAAAAAGTTGATGCTCCGGATATATTAAAAGAGGCAACTGAATGCATTAAAAGCATTGATGATTTTAATAGCCAGACCATAGAAAAAGAGCTCCGGGCTTTAGCAGATAAGCTAAATTTAAATTTAAGGAAATTAGCTTCGGTAATAAGAGTTGCAGTATGGGGAACAAATGTCAGCCCTCCATTATTTGAAACCATTGAAATTCTTGGAAAAAGCCTTACCCTTAAAAGGCTAAACAAATACCTGGAGGCAATATCTAAATCCTAAATATCATCTCTTCCGGCTCTAGGTCCCTTCCCAGCTCAACCACTTTTTTGGTAAAAGTAGCCACCACTATTTCTTCGTTTGTAGGTATTATATATATTTTAACTCTTGAGTCTATGGAGTAATCTGAAGATATTAATCCAAGTTTTCCATTGTTTTCTTTATTCTTGGACATGTCCAGCTTTATGCCCATAAATTCCATATTATCCAGTATTCTTTCCCTCATATAGGCGCTTTTTTCTCCTATTCCGCCTCCAAAAGCTACACAATCCAGACCACCCAGCACTGCAGCAAAAGAGCCAATGTATTTTCTGATTCCATCCACATACAAATCAATTGCCATCCTGGCCCTTTTGTTTCCCTTATCTGCTGCCTCCAGTATTTCCCTCAAATCATCTGTGCCAATGCCTGCCGTTCCTTTAAGGCCGGCATTATTGGATATTTCATCCTGGGCCTGTTCCACTGTCAGCCCAAGCTCTTTCATGGCAAAAAGCAATCCGGTGCCATCTACATCCCCCACTCTTGTGCCCTGGAGCAATCCTGAGTTTGGGGAAAAACTCATGGAAACATCCACAGACTTTCCATTCTTTAAAGCGCACATTGAACTACTTCCGCCAAGATGGATGGTAAGCAATCTCATATCTTCTGTTCCCTGAAGTTCAAAGGCTTTGGCGGATAAATACCTATGGGAAGACCCATGGAAGCCGTTTTTCTTTATGCCTAAATCCTCATACCATTTCCACGGAAGGCCTGAAAGCCTCCTAAATTCTGGAATGGAATAATGGAATGAAGGCTCAAATACCCCCACCATGGGTACATCCAATATCTTTTTAAAAATGCCAATTGTTTCTATATAAGGGATATTATGTACAGGAGCCACAAATACATACCGCTGCATCTCTTCTAGTATTTCCGGGGTGAGCATGTTTGCTCCGTTTTTCTCCCCAAGGATGGTTTTAAAACCCATAGCTTCTATATCTTCAGGCTTACCTATTACACCATTTTTTACATACCAATCCAGTATAAGTTTAATGCCTTCATCAAACCCACAAACATCCACTATTTCTTTTTCCGTTCCTTCCTCACCCACACTATGGGTAAAATTTGACTCTCCTTCAGTTTTAATTTTATCCAGGTTTGCTTCTCCCAAAGTTTTAAGCTGGTTATCATCACCTATATCTATGATTTTACTCTTAAGGGAGGTGCTGCCTACATTGCCTATTCCAATTATCATATCCCCGGCTCCTTTCCGTTAGTAATTTATCATAACCGTTACAGCTTTTAAATTATATTATGTTTTATTATTAGCCACAAATCAAATCACTATTACATACAAGATGTAAGCAAGATTGATTTGCTTGCAAAATTTTAAAGTATTATAATAGGGTTCGCCATGGGGAGTAGTCTAGTGGCAGGACATGCGGCTCTGGACCGTAGGGCGGAGGTTCGAATCCTCCCTCCCCAGCCAAACTTGACTTAGCCTTATCATAATCCTCAATAAGCACCAAAAATGGGCTTATTGCGGTGGTTCGAAATTCATTTTTTTCTAAAGATATTCCTTCAGGAAATAGCATTTCTTGGAAACTTCTTTTTCTTTTAGTGTCTAATTTTTGCCAGAAATTAGAAAGGTTTAAAAATACATTTCTGCCATATTTAATTAATTTATCAACATCTACAGCTTTTTCTTTATAATCTTTGAGTTGCTCTTTTTTGGATGCAATCTTTACTTCAGTTTCATTAAGATTTCTTAAATAGTAGGGTCGAGAACTGGCGCGCCACTGATTTCAGCACGTTTCCAGCTCCCGCCACATCAAACCCAGCATTCGGATTTCCCGAACTGGGCTTTCTTGCCGAATTCACCTAAAAGTTTATGTGACCTATCGGTCTGGCAGCGCTTCTTAAGCCTGATAATACCTTACCTTGTAATCACCGTATAATCCTAAGGTATTATAGAGCCAGGCTTTACTCCACCTGTTCCAGCCGAAGCCATGTCGTTTTCTTGCCCGCATTAAGTGCCTTCTTATCCCTCAATGGTAAGGTAAATTCCATACCCAATGGGCACTAAAATTCCATAGGTATCTTTGTTAAACTCCTCCCTAGAGTGAAAGATAATAACCAGGGAGGAGAAGAAAATGCTAGGAGTTGGTATGTATACTACTATAAAAACTTTATGGAAGAAAGGCAACAACAA
>CAYREF010000004.1:16971-63101 GCA_964423265.1 uncultured Actinomycetota bacterium | reverse complement strand
CAGCAGTCTGTCGCCAAGTGGTTTGTATTTCATGGTTACCTCCTTTAAAAGTATTTTAGCACTCTAATGGTTACTCTGCTAATCCTCAGATAAAAATACACTAAAAAAAATAAAAAAGCAATATTAAAATAAAAATAAATTTAATATATTTTTTACATTAATTTAATAAATATTTGGGAACAAAAATAACGTCTCATATATAATTGGGGGGCAAGAAATAAAATGGATAAAAAAGATTAACCAAAATCTGGATGAGATAAAAGAATTGCCCAGGCTACAGGTTGGGCAAGTGAGTTAAAAAAGAACAGCACCAGGGAAGATGCCTATAATCTTCCCTGTTAAATATTAATGTACTGTTTTTATTCCTGCTCAAAATCTCCAGTAAATGAAAGGATATGGTCAATATCAACATTAGGGAAGAACTTCCTGAAGATTTTATAGTAATACATTTCTTCTTTATTTCTTAAAACAAAACCGTTTTCTAGTTTCCGGTTTTGGCTAAGTTCTGAATCAGAAATATTTTCTTCAATTTTTTCTGTTAATGTGTCCTGGATGCCAGAGCCTTCCCAGAATTTTTCTTTTGCCCGCCATGCAATATCGTCTGGCAAATATTTTTCTGCTACTCTTCTTAGCACGTATTTGCTTATATTTTCATCCCTTTTAATTTTTTTACTAGTAGGGATGGTCATGGCAAAATTTATTAAATTTTCATCCAGCATGGGCAGACGCACAGTTACACTATGGGCATTTGCTAGCCTGTCAACTCTCTGCAAAGCAGTATTATGGAGGCTATTAATTGCTTTTACCAGTTCTTCCTGAATTGTGTTTGCGGAATCAAAGTCAAAAAAATAATTATAGCCAGCAAAGACCTCATCTCCTCCTTCTCCTGAAAATACAATATCTGCCTTAGATGAAAGTTTAGATGCTATCATATTGCCCAGCGAACTCCTAACTAGAGGGGCGTCAAATGATTCCAGGTGGTATATTACTTCAGGGATGGCATTAAATAATTCATCCAGATCTAAAAGATGTTCTTTGTGTTTTGTACCTAAAGCCTTAGCCACTTTTCTTGAAGAAATTAAGTCTGGGGAATTCTCAAAACCCACAGAAAAAGTATGAACCTCTTCCTTGAACTCTTTAACTAATGCAGCAATAATGCTTGAGTCCACCCCACCACTAAGCCATACTCCAAGGTCTGAGTTTTCGTTTATCCTTTTCTCTACCGCTTTAAGCATGTAATCCTCTAATTTTCTTACCACATCTTCTGTTTTCGAATCTTCTAGGATTTCAAATCCTTCCTTATGGATTTGGCTTATCTCTTTAGGTTGCCCAAAATTTTTCATTATATACCCTGGGGGAAATTCAACTGCTTTATCAGTTAACTGGATTAGTGATTTAATTTCAGAAGCAAAAATTATTCTATCTTTGTTTTTATCTAAATAATAATAAAGGGGTTTTCTGCCGATCAAGTCCCTTGCCAGGTAAAAATTTTTATCCTTGTCGAACCCCATGAATGCAAATGGACCTTTTAATTCTTTTACAATATCAGGGCCTACTTCATTAAGTAGTGTGCCTAGTTTTTCAACATCAGTTTTCCTGCCCTCTGCCTTTAAGCCATATTTGGACAACAGGCTGTCGATATTGTATATCCTGCCATCCAGCAGGATAGGGCAGTTATGGTCTATATCATAATGGGATATGATTCCCAGGATATTTCCATCGACATTAATTAAGTTGCCAGCCTTTATTCCTCTATGGGAAATTTTATCCAGCATAATCTGGACTTTACTCTTGTTATTATTTTTATTTTTGGTGATTACTCCTGCAATTCCACTCATTTTAAAAAACTCCTTTTATTTAATATATGGGGTAACCCCTATATATTGATTTAAACTGTGGGTAAGTGTAGCAAATATAGTGGGTTTTATCAATTAAGGCGGAATTATGTTAATTTTTTTTATTTTTTAATTCCTTTATTTTGTAATATAATCTCTTAAAAAAGTTATTATGGCAATAACAGAGAACTTTAAGGATTATAGGCATTCTGTAGAAAGCCTGCTTGATAAGCTATCCTTTGAGGAAAAATTAAATAAAATAAATAAGATTATAATAAAACCTAATTTACTGGAGGATGCTCCCCATCCCTGTACTACTGATAAGGATTGTATTGACGCAATCCTGCAGTATATTTTTTCCAGAAAAAGCAATGCCCAGGTAGTAATCCTTGAAGGGTCTGGCGGTTGTGATACCATGGTTGCCTACAAAAACCTTGGCTATACTGATCTTGCCAGCAATTATAATATTAGGTTATTGGATGTTGATAGGTGCAAATATAGAAAGCTGGAGAACCCCAATGCCCTGGCCTATAAAGAAATATATCTGCCTGAAATATTGTTTGAGGGCTATTTCCTGATTTCAGTGCCTGCCCTGAAAGCCCATTCTATAGCTACAGTAACCTTAGGGATGAAAAATTTAATCGGACTTTTGCCTAAAAAGCATTATGGACAGTATTGGTCATATAACAGGAGTGATGTTCACAGGGTGGGGGTACAAGATGCTATAATTGATTTAAATAATTACTTAAAAATTGATCTGACAATAGTAGATGGAAGGATTGGACAGCCAGACAGCCACCTTAGGGGAAGCAGGCATTGCAGCCCGGAAAAGAATTTGATAATCGGGGGCTATGATGTGTTGGATGTAGACAAGGAAGGGGCAAGAATATTGGGCTATAATTGGAAAAATGTGAAGCATTTGAGGGATTATGGAGAAAGTAAGTGTAGTAAAATGTAAGGATTATAACAAGAAAGAGCTTAAGGCTGTACTCCATAAGTGTATGAAAAATATTGGAGGGCTTGGAAAATACATAAGGCCTGATGACAAGGTACTGATTAAGCCTAATCTTTTGCTTGCAGCTCAACCTGAAAAGGGAGTAACCACACATCCTGTTTTTTTGGAAGCCTTAATTGAATTGCTTTCCAGTTTTACAGACAGGAGCAGAATTATAATTGCAGACAGCCCGGGGGCGGGAATCCCTTATAATACAGAGAATCTGGAAAAGGTTTATAAAACTACCGGGATACTCCAAATGGCGGAAAGAATTGGATGCATACTGAATTTTGATACAACTTACAAGAGCTATTCCTTAAAAGAAGGGAATATAATAAAACAGGTTGATGTTATAAAGCCATACTTTGAAGCAGATAAAATAATTAATGTTCCCAAGTTCAAAACCCATGACCTTATGTCCCTAACCGGTGCTGTAAAGAATATGTTTGGCCTCATTCCCGGTTTTGAAAAAATTGGCCACCACTTAAGATTTACCCAGCTAGACAATTTTGCTGAAATGCTTTTGGATATTGCCCTTAACTTAAAACCCACTATTAATATAATGGATGGAATACTTGGAATTGAAGGCGACGGGCCGGGAATGAGCGGAACCCTAAGAGAAATAGGAATAGTTATGGCCAGCAGAAATGCTATAAGCATGGATGCATTATCTGCTCATTTTGTCAGGTTGGATAGCCAGTTATTCCCATTACTTAAAATAGCCCAGAAAAACGGAATGCAAGAAGCATATCTTGAAAACATAGAAATAATTGGAGATGTAAAAAAAGATTTCAAGATAAGCAATTTTGTGCTGCCTAAAGGAATAGGGAGAAAAGATCTGATAAGCAATAAATTTATAAATACTTATTTAATGCCCTGGGTAAGAAATTCCTTAAACCCCTACCCCTATGTTATAAATAAAAAATGTACATTATGCGGAACTTGCCAAAAAGTCTGTCCCTATAATGCAATTAATATCAGAAAGGACAAGGTTCAATTTGATTATAATAAATGCTTGAGGTGCTTCTGCTGTAGTGAGCTATGTCCTGAAGGAGCAATTAATATAAAATATTCCTGGATTGGAAACTTATTATTTAACCGGTTCGGTCTGGCAGGCAAGAAAAGTAAATAATTATTTGCCAAGGAAACTGCAAATCAGCTTAATTATTTTGGGATCCCTTATAATTTTACTGGAATGGAAGTTGTTTACCCAACGGATCTGAGGCTTTCCCAGAGCTCTCCAGAGCTGGGTAGTTGAATTTTTTGAAAAGTAAAAATCAAATTTAGCGTTAACCATAAGGATATTGACAGGGTCCACCTTGTGAGCAAAAGCAACAGGATCGCAAAGGAAACACATTTTTCTAGTCACCTTATCAAGTTTTCCCAGATTTTCAGTATCAATTTCTTCAGGGTCAACTTCTTTTAGCTTTTTTAAAAAATTTGGGAAATGGGAGTAGTATGAGTGGCATTTATCCCTGTCTATATTACCGTCATCAGCACAGTTGCCCTTCAGCATGAACCTTAGAACCCCCTTCCAATGCACTTCTTCCCAGTTGCCTCCGCCAATTAAAAGCACTGCCTTATCAATCCTATTATCATGGCAGATGGAAAGGCAGGAAACCATGCTCCCCAAGCTCAACCCACAAAGGGAAATATGGTTAAAGTTATAGGGCTGCATTATATCAATTAGCCTTCTGATATCAACCACACTTTGGTGAAAAAAAGTGAGAGTATCTATATCGTCATAGTAAAGGAGGTTTTCTCCACTTACTATGCTTTTAGGGGCTCTATTAAGGTGGTAGG
Organism: uncultured Actinomycetota bacterium; assembly: GCA_964423265.1. Lineage (GTDB taxonomy): Bacteria > Actinomycetota > Humimicrobiia > Humimicrobiales > Humimicrobiaceae > M55B165. The sequence continues at coordinate 58,469 of CAYREF010000004.1, read as the reverse complement.
GAAGGTTTATAAATGCACAGGTATAATTTTTTTCTACCATTTTTTTTATAAAAAAATGGTAGTTGTCTAGTTTGGTTTTTCTAGTTGAAAATCCGTGGATAAAGACAAGGAGGCGTTGTGATTTTTCAAGACTTTTATTTGTGTAAATTTCACAGTAAACCCTATCATTATTTTTATCACCACTATTGTAAGGGGACTTGTAAGTTAAAATATACGTGGTTTTAGATAGACTTGAAGTGCCAGTCTCTTTTAGCTTGTAGATAGGGTTTTTATCTTTTTTATAGGTATAAAGTAACATTTTTTTTGAATAATAAAATTATAATATTTTACCAAAAAATAAAATAATATAAAATTGGTTTTAAAATTTGTGTGTTTTATGTATCCTATCTTAAGTGGTAGAATAAATAAACAATGAATAATAAGAGAAAGGAATATTGGGTATGAGTGAAAACAATGATTATGGAACTATGAAAGGGACTTTTTTCGGTTTTGTATTAGGTTTTGCAGCAGGCGCAATTACTGCAATGCTTTTAACAACTAAAACAGGAGAAGAGCTTAGGTCTGATTTAAGGAAGGCAACTTCTGAGATTAGGGGAAATGTGACAGAAAAAGCTGCTGATGTAAAGAAATTGACCAGAAAGAAATATGAAGATATTGTAAATAATGCAATTACAAATTATAAAAAGGTAAAGCAATTAACAGAAAAAGAAGTAGATTTTATAAAAAAGACCTTAATGGAACAAAAAGACATAATAAAATAGAAAATTAATTGGCCTTGGTTGGAAATATCAGGGCTTTTTTATTTGAAATTATATTAGTAAATTTGTATATTATTATATACTAATTAATTTTATAATAAGTGTTTACTAATTTTAATTATAAGCTACTATTAACTAGTAGATATTTTTAAAAGAAGTAAATAAGAAGCTGGAGGGAAGATGGGAGAAAAAATTGTAATAGTAGGGGGGATTGCCGCTGGCACATCTGCTGCAGCAAAGATAAGAAGAAAAAGCGAAGAAGCTGAAGTTATCATCTACGAAAAAGATAAATACATATCTTATGGGACTTGTGGTCTGCCATATTTTGTTTCCGGAAAAATTAAGAATTTAAATAAATTACTAATAAATACTCCAAAGGGGTTTAAAAAAAGGTTCAATATTGAGGTAAGGTGTCAATGCGAGGTAAAAAAAATAGATACAGAAAAAAAAGTGCTAGAGATTGAAAACTTGAAAAACGGGAAGGTTTTTAAGGACCGGTACCAAAAACTTATCATTACTACGGGCTCTATGCCAGTGAAATTAAAATTTGACGGACAGGAATCTGAAAATATTTTTGTGTTAAAAACATTAAAAGATGCTATTAGGCTAAAAGAATTCCTGAAAGCTGAAACAGATGGCCATGCAGTAATAATTGGCGGAGGATTTATAGGGTTGGAGCTTATCGAAGCTTTCAGAAGCAAAAATATGCCTGTTGCCCTAATTGAGAAAACTGAGCAACTTTTGCCCATGTTTGATAAACAAATAGTAGAATTTCTTGAAAATTATTTGGAAGCAAAGGGCATAAATATATTAAAAAATGACGAAGTTACTAATTTAGATGTTAGAGATAATCTTGTTAAATCAGTTAAAACTAAAAGCGACAGAAAGATAGATTCCAGCTTAGTTTTTTTTGGCATTGGCACAAAGCCTAATACCAAGCTGGCAAAAGATTGTGGGATAAATACAGGCAAAAAAGACTCCATAGAAGTAGATGAATATATGAAAACAAATATTAGAGATATTTTTGCTGCCGGGGATTGCTGTGAATGCCTTAATAATATCACTGACCATAAAGGTTCTTTTAATTTGGCTTCTATTGCAAATAGGCAAGGAAGAGTGGCCGGCTACAATGCTGCAGGCGGAAGGGAAAAATTTGAGGGCAGTATAGTTACATCAATAATAAAAGTTTTAGATATTGCTATTGGAAAGACAGGGATATCTTTACGGGAGGCTAGAAGCGCGGGAATAAATGTTCAAAATATTGAACTTCATTATGGTTCACATGCCGGTTACTATCCAGGAGCAGAAATGCTGCACATGCTGATAGTTTATGAAAAAGGAACTGGAAAAATTCTAGGCGGTCAAGCTATTGGAAGGGAAGCAGTTGATAAAAAAATTGATATTTTAGCAACGGCAATAAAAAATAAATTAAGGGTGTGGGACCTTGCTAATTTAGATCTCTGTTACCAGCCAGCTTACGGGTCAGCAAAGGATTCTATCAATATATTAGGCATGATTGCAGAAAACCTGCAAAAAGGGGAGATGAAATTAATTGACATTGATGAGTTCAAGGAAATCAGAGAAAACAAAGATATGACCCTGCTGGATGTAAGGACTAAGAGGGAGTTTTTAAATGGAAGCATTGAAGGCGCTATAAATATAGATATTAATGAGCTTAGAGGAAATATTGACAAATTAGATAAAAATAAAAGGATTGTAGTTTTCTGTAAAACAGGCTACAGGGCTTATCTTGCTTATAGGATATTAAAGAATAAAGGATTTGAGAAAGTGGAGATATTAAACGGTTCTATAACTAGCTGGAGGCGAAGGCTATAAGCATGGTTTCAAGGAAGAGAAAAATTTTGGTCATTTATGGAAGCCCCAGAAGAGAGGGAAATACTTCCATATTGATGGATAGGTTTGTAGAAGGAGTTAAAGATAACAGTGGAAATTATGAGATCCAGAAAGTTTTTGCCAGCAGGGTAGATGTATCTCCATGCAGGGAATGTAGAAATTGCTCTAAAACTGGTGAATGTATAGTCAAGGATGAGATGCAAGGAATTTATAAACAGTTTATACTTGCAGATTTTGTTGCAATAGCTTCACCAATATTTTTTACTACTGTTTCGGGTTATTTGAAGGCTATTATAGACCGATGCCAGAGATTTTGGTCTCTAAAATATGAGCATAAAAAGGATATTTTTAAAAAAAGAAAGTCCGGCATATTTATAAGTTGTGCCGGGTCAGGCTCGCCAGAAATTTTTGGATGTGCAAAAAAGGTAATAAGGTCATTGTTTGATGTAATTTACGTGGATTATTACAGAGATTTTGTTTATAACAAAACTGACTACAAGGGAGACATATTAAAAAATCAGGATGCAATTAATGAAATATATGAATTTGGAAAAAGCAAGCAATTTGAAAAATTACTAAAGGATGGTAGGAATGTTAGGTAAAAAACTATTTTATATTTTTATAGCAGCTTTTTTAGCATTTATTGTTACTATGGCTGGGTGCAGCAGCCAGGAACAAGGTGGAACCAGCAGAAAAGAGAGTTTGGAACAGGGTTACAAAAATAATTTTACGCTTGAGAGTCTGGAAGGAGAAAAAATATCTTTTTCTGACTTTGCTGGGAAAATTGTAGTTTTGAATTTCTGGGCTACATGGTGTCCACCCTGTAAAGCAGAAATTCCGGATTTTATTGATGTATACAATCAGTACAAAGATGAAGGGGTAGAATTTGTGGGGGTATCTGCAGATTCAAAGTCCGAGCTTGAAGAATTTGTTGAAGAATATGGCATAAATTATACTCTTTTAATTGACGGAACTACAGGTCAGGTAATGCAAGAATGGGAAGTAAGGGCTATACCTACTACATATATATTAGGAAGGGATGGCGAAGTACTTTTAAAAAAAGTAGGACTTATGCCAAAAGCCCAATTGGTAAGTGAAATCGAAAAGAGTTTGTAATGTTAGAGGTTAGCATACTTTCAGCATTTATCGCTGGTATTTTGGCATTCGTGTCTCCATGCGTTCTTCCCCTAGTCCCAGTCTATATTAGCTTGATGTCCAACAAAGCTATATATAAGAGCAAAAAGGTAAAAGTATCAGAGAGACTGTATCTTTTTTTAAATAGCGTTTTTTTTGTATTTGGTTTTTCAATAATCTTTATAATACTTGGTTCAACTGCTACCTTTATAGGGCAGGCGCTGAGGGATTATTCGAGCATTATTGGAAGAATTGGAGGAGCTATATTGATTATTTTTGGTTTGCATTATTTGGGCTTGTTTAGGATACCATTTTTAAATATAGAAAAAAGACTCGAAATCCCCTCTTCTCTTAAAGCAGGCTACCTGTCATCATTTGTTATCGGTCTTATTTTTTCTTTTGGCTGGGTCCCTTGCGTAGGACTAATACTTTCAGGAATTTTGCTGCTGGCTAGCCAGCTTGAAACATTGCTTGAAGGCGTTATTCTTTTATCTGCTTTTTCTTTGGGGCTGGGATTGCCTTTTATTCTGGCAAGCTTGTTTATAAGCTTTTTCTCTAATTTGCTTAAAAAATTAAACAGACATTTAAATATAGTATCAATAATATCCGGAATTTTTTTAATTGGAATAGGAATCGTGTTTGTAACAGATTCTATGGTCCTAATTATGGGTTGGCTGACCAGGTATTTGCCATTTCTAAATAAAATTAATTTTTAAGTTAATTTATGATATTATTTTAAAATTAATGGAAATTTGAAGGGAGGCACATTTTGGCTGTAGACCCAGTTGCTTTTTACATCGGTAATTTAGAGATTAGATGGTATGGAATCCTTATTGCTATTGCACTGGTCGCAGGGATAGTTATTGCTTACTATCTTGCTAAGTACAGGGAAAAGGAAGAAGATGAGATTATAAATTTCGCCCCATTTGCAGTTATTGCTGGAATAATAGGAGCTAGGCTGCTTCACGTTTTAGTAAACTGGTCTTATTATAGCGGAAATCTATCCTATATTTTTGCATTTCGCAGGGGAGGGCTTGCCATACAGGGAGTTATGGTGGGAGGCCTTATTGCCCTGGCAATATTTTGCAAGATCAGGAAACTCAATTTCTGGATATGGGCTGATATAATAACTCCGGCTCTTGTGTTGGGACAGGCTATTGGAAGGTGGGGAAACTTTTTTAACCAGGAGGCTTTTGGAATTCCTACCAAGCTTCCCTGGGCTATTTATATCGATCCTGTAAACCGTCCTGCAGCATATGCCAGTTCCGAATATTTTCATCCAACTTTTCTGTACGAGTCTATTGCCAATTTATTATTATTTGTATTATTGTTGCTGATGCACAGATTTTATAAGAATAAGCCGGGTAGGCTCCCCAATGGCTTGATACTTTGCACTTACCTGGGCATTTATGCATTATACAGAACATTTATAGAAGCTTACAGGGTGGACAGTACTTATTGGGGCCCGGTAAAAGTTGTTTATGTATTAAATATAATCGCAATAATTGTAGCCATAATCATTGCCTATTATCTGGTAAAGAGGTTTAAAGAAAAAAACATGTAATTACTTTTTGCTATAAATGCATCCGCAATAATTCTGGCGGTACAGGTTTAGCTGCTTGCTTATTTGGACGGTTTTTTTAAAACCGTCCTTTTTTTTAAAGTTGGCCTGGTAGAAGGATAAATTTTTATCTTCAGCAGCAGATTTGCCTATTTTATTTATGGCATTTGCATCCTTGTGGGGACTTACTGACAAGGTGGTGGAGAACAGTTTAAAGTTTTTTTCCTCTGCTGTCTGGGAAGTTTTGTCAATTCTCATTTTATAGCATAATTTACAGCGCTTTCCACCTTCAGGCTCTTTTTTAAAAGGACTGCATATATCAAACCACTTATCCTTTTGGTAGTTTCCAATTATTAAAGGTATATTATATTTTCCGGCTACAAATTTTATACCTTCTAGTCTTTTTATATATTCTTCCCTTGGATGTATATTGGGATTATAGAAATAGAAAATAATGCTATAATCTTTATTCAATAAAAAGTAGGGGTGGAGGCTGCAAGTAGCACAACAAACATGCAGCAGAAACTTTTCTTTTTGCATAACTCTACCTTGTATTTATTAATTATTTTTACTATATTAACTAGGATATAGTAATTATATTATTATGAATTCAGAATTTTTAAAAATTATTAAATTAGATGATTTAGATTACCGGGAATTACTTGAAGGCGGGGTTTCGGTTTCTGAAGAAACTGATACTTTGGTTGAAAAAATTTTGGCGGATATAAAAGAAAATGGCACTAAAGCCATAATTGATTATATTTCAAAATTTGACAGCTATTTACCTCAGGACTTGGGACAAGTTAAAATTTCTGCCAAAGAAGTTGAAGAAGCCAGCCAAAACATTGAAAATAAATATAAGGGGCTAGTTAATGCCTTGGATTTTAGTACTGCAAATATTACAGATTTCCACCGGCAGCAGCTAAAACATGAAACTAAATCATGGTTTGTAAACTTGTCTAAAGGTAAAAGACTGGGACAAATAGTAAACCCCATAGATAGGGTAGGGATATATGTACCGGGAGGTAGGTATTCTTATCCTTCTTCGCTTTTAATGTCTGCAATTCCTGCAGTAGTGGCAGGAGTTAAGGAAATAGTTGTTGTTACTCCTCCCAATGAAGGGGGAAAAATAGATGAAGTTACATTGTTTTTGTGCCAAAAGCTCGGAGTAAGTGAAATATATAAAATTGGGGGTGCCCAGGCCATTGGGCTGTTAGCATATGGTGCAGGGACCGTAAAAAAAGTTGACAAGATTGTAGGGCCGGGCAATGTTTATGTAACCCTGGCCAAGAAAAAAGTATATGGGGTAGTTGGAATTGATAGCCTGGCAGGACCTAGTGAAATCGTTATAATAGCTGATGAAAGTGCAAAGGCTTCCTATGTAGCGGCTGATTTAATATCCCAGGCAGAGCATGATCCCAACTCCAGAAGTATTTTACTTTCCGGCAGGGAATTTGCGGAACAGGTGTCCGCAGAAATGGCTATTCAAATAGAAGGCCTATCAGAGCAATATCCTGATAATGGAAAAGTAGTTTTGCAGTCAGTGAGGAATAATTGTATGTTAATATATAATGAGGATATTTACAGGCTTGTGGAGGTGGCAAATAAAATAGGCGCAGAACACCTGGAAATTACCTGCAAGGAACAGGAAAAAATACTTAAGAAAATAAGGAATGCGGGGGCAATTTTTATTGGAAATTACACCCCTGTAGCAGTAGGGGATTATACGGCTGGAACTAATCATGTGATTCCAACTTCAGGTAATGCAAGGTTTTCCTCTCCATTAGGTGTTTATGATTTTTTCAAGAGGAGTAGTGTGGTTTATTACAGAAGAACTGCTTTGGCTAAAGAAAGGGAAATCCTGGAAAAGCTAGCTGAATCAGAAAGGCTTTACGGACATAGAAATTCAATAAAGATAAGGTTTGATAAAGGTAAAGAAAATGAAAATTAAGGGATGGATCGAAAATTTGCCGGAATACATACCGGGCAGAACCATTAATGAAATTAAGGAAAAATATAAATTAGAGGATGTTTACAAACTTGCCTCTAATGAAAATATTTTAGGACCTGCCCCGGGGGTAAAGGAGAGGATTTGTGATGCGGCTAAAAATGTAAATTATTATCCTGATTCCAATTGTACTAAAATAAGGGAAAAGCTGTCACAAAAGTATGGGTTGCCTACAGATAATATTCTTATGGGTAATGGAACGGATCAGATAATTGAAATGATTTGCAATTGTTTAATAGGGGAAACAGAGAATATTTTGATATCTGATCCCACATTTTTGATTTATGAAAAAGCTACTCTTAAATTAGGAGGGAAGGCAATTAAAGTTCCATTGAGGGATTACAGGCAGGATGTTAGAAGTCTGGTTTCAAGAATAAATAAAAATACCAGGATTATATTCCTTACTTCCCCCCATAACCCCACAGGCACCAATATAACCAGGGATGAATTTGATTATGTTTTAGACAAGTCAGGTAAGGATATTCTTGTAGTAATTGATGAAGCTTATTACGAATATGTGGAAGATAGAAAAAAAATTAATACGGTTAGCTATTTAAAGAATTTTCCCAACTTGTTAATACTTAGGACTTTTTCTAAAATTTACGGCCTAGCAGGTTTAAGAATAGGATATGGGATATCCAACCCCCATGTAATAAGGGCACTAAATAAAACCAGGCTGCCCTTTAATGTAAACTCTATTGCCCAAGAGGCTGCAATAGAAGCCCTGGAAAATAGCCTTTATATTAAGAAGGTAAGAGATGAGGTTATTAAGGAAAAAGAAAGGTTTTATAGGACTTTTAATGAAAACGGAATAAATTATTTAAAATCATATGCAAACTTTATACTTATAGAAACAGGAAAAGATGATAAAGAAGTTGCTGAAGAATTGCTAAAAGCGGGCTTTATTGTAAGGCCGGGAAGCAATTTAGGTTTGCCTGGATTTATAAGGGTAACTGTATCATTGCCGGAAATAAATGATAAATTTATAAATACTTTTACTAGAATTATTAAAAAATAGGAGGATATTAAATTGGAAACTGTAGTAACTGGAAAAGATTGTGAAGTGAAATTTGGTTTGGATCTGCCAACCATAATTATTGGTGAAAGGATTAACCCCACTGGACGCAAATCTCTTGCCGAGGAATTAAAAGAGGGGAAGTTGGATATGGTAAGGGAAGATGCAAAAAAGCAAGCAGAAGAAGGGGCAGATATCATTGATATAAATGTAGGTGCTGTAGGTGTGGATGAAGTTGAAATGCTGCCCAAGGCGGTAAAAGAAGTAATGGAAGTAACAGATAGACCAATATGCATCGATTCCTCTAACCCAAAGGCATTAACGGCTGCGTTGGGAGTATGTCCCTACAAGCTATTAATTAATTCCGTTAATGGAGAAGAAAAATCAATGGAGGAAATACTTCCAGTGGTTAAAGAAAGCGGAAGTGCAGTGGTTTGCCTCACCTTAGACGAGGATGGCATTTCCAATGAAGTAGACAAACGATTCTCTATTGCAGAAAAAATTCTTAAAAGGGCAGAATCACTGGGAATAAAAAGGGAAGACTTAGTATTTGACTGTTTGGTTATGACTAACTCTACTAATTCAGATTCAGGAAAAATCACTTTGGAGACTATGAGAAGAATTACCAAGGAATTTGGGGTATCAACTACATTTGGCGCTTCCAATATCAGCTATGGCATGCCAAATAGGGATTTGCTTAACATCCATTTTATCACCATGGGAATAATAAATGGACTTTGTGCCCCCATAACAGATTCAGCCATAAAAGGTTTGAAGGCTGCTATGAAGGCTGCTGATTTTTTGGCTGGCAAAGACCCTTATGGCATGAATTATATTGCTGATTATAGAAAATAATTTTTTTTTATTATATAATTTTTGCATTGCAAATTAACTAAAGGAAGAGAAATGGCAAAAGTTACTCTAAAAAATCTCACCAAGAACTTCGAAGACGTAGTAGCGGTAAACAAAATGAATACGGTAATAGAAGACCGTGAATTTGCGGTATTGGTAGGGCCGTCAGGCTGCGGAAAAACAACCACCTTGAGGATGGTGGCGGGCCTGGAGGAGGTCACCGGAGGAGAAATATATATCGGAGACAGAATAGTCAACGATATCCCTCCTAAGGACAGGGATATCGCCATGGTTTTCCAGAATTACGCACTTTACCCCCACATGAATGTATATGATAACATGGCTTTTGGCCTAAAGCTTAGAAAAACCCCAAGGGCTGAGATTGAGAAGAGAGTAAACGATGCTGCAAGGATACTAAAGATTGAGGAGCTGCTGAAAAGGAAGCCCAAGCAGCTTTCAGGCGGCCAGAGGCAAAGGGTTGCCCTGGGAAGGGCCATTGTAAGAGACCCCAAGGTATTTTTAATGGATGAGCCGCTATCCAACCTGGATGCAAAGCTTAGGGTGCAGATGAGAACTGAGATTGCAAAGCTACACCAAAGGCTTAATGCTACCATAATTTATGTAACCCACGACCAGACTGAAGCCATGACCATGGCTGATAAAATAATTATCATGAAGGACGGGATTGTGCAGCAGATAGGTAGACCTCAAGGGGTTTATGACCATCCCCACAACATGTTTGTAGCAGGGTTTATAGGGAGCCCTGCCATGAATTTTGTAGATGTCAAAGTAACAGATGAGCTTAAGCTCTACAACAAGAACTTTACCCTGGATACTTCTGAGAAAATAAAGAAGGTTATAGAAAACAACAACCTAAAGGGAAAAGACGCAGTCCTGGGTATAAGGCCGGAAGACTTGGAAGATAGTGCTTTTATGCCCCAGGCAAAAGAAGGCAATATAATTAAGGCCAAGGTTGAAGTTACTGAGCCCATGGGCGCAGAAATATATGTCTATATTGACATAGACGGAGTACTTATTACTGCAAGGGTTTCCCCCAGGTCTAAGGCTAAAGATGGAGAGAAGATAGACTTGTTTGTAGATCTTGACATGGTGCACCTGTTTGACAGGAAAACCGAAGAGGCATATATTTAAGATATAGGATTATAAAGCACAATATTAAAAAATATTGTGCTTTATATGTTTTTAGATAAAATAATTTACATGGGTAAGAGAAGTGATGTAATAATTTCAGGTGCCGGACCTTCTGGCAGCCTTATTGGCTATCTATTAACTTAAAAGGCAATAAAAACATTAATTTTAGAAAAAGAAAATATCTTAAAAAATAAAATTTGAGCAGGCAGTTTGCAGAACAGGACCGTTAAATTACTCCGTTTTAGGGTAAAGAAGGTAATAAAAAAGAAATTTATTACCTCTATTTTTCCTTTAAATCCAATAATATTTCTAAAAAGAGATGTCCAAAACAAATTACCTATATTACACAAATAAGAAAGTTTGCCAATTTTTTTGCTGCCAAAGCAAGGAGTGCTGGCTGAGATATTAATTTAAGGAGTTGTTTTACAGGGGCAGATAGCATAGTGGGTGCCTTAAAAAACAGGGCTTCAGTTTTAGTGAATATTGGAATAGAATAGACAAAGAAATATATGAAGATATTAGGGTATCTATTAAGTTTTCCAATTTATTATTTGCTTTTCCTTTTTTTATATATAAAACTATAAAAAAGTGATAGGATGTTTAATCTTTGCTGTCAAATACTTAGGATAGAAAACCTATAAAGATATAATTGATAAATTTAAATTTTTCTAAGATTTATGGAAGGATTAAAATGAAAGATAATAAAAAAGAATCGGTCCTAGTTCAAATATCAGACCTGCATGTAGGAGAAAATCAATTTGTGCCCAGCCTTTTAACTAGGGCAATAGATGAAATTAATGAACTTGATCCGGACATGGTCATCATAACCGGGGATTTAACCGGGAATGGCTTTAAAAGGGAGTATGATACCGCTAAGAACTACCTGGCTCCTATTAAGTGCAAAAATATTATAATTCAGCCAGGCAACCATGATTCCAGGAATGTTGGCTATCTGCATTTTGAGGAGCTTTTTGGGGAAAGGTATGTAACGTCCAGGGGAGATAATATAACATTGGTAGCAGCGGATTCCAGTGAACCTGATTTAGATAATGGGCAAATAGGAAGGGAATATTACAAGTATATAAAAAAAGAGTTCCAAAATTGTACCAAGGAAGATTTAAAAATATTTACTATGCATCATCACCTAATACCGATACCAAAGACTGGTAGGGAAAGAAATATTGTAAATGATGCTGGTGATGTACTTGAGGTGCTAGCAGAATGCGGGGTTGATTTGGTTTTATGCGGGCATAAACATGTCCCTTATATATGGTCTGTGGAGGATATGTATATACTTACAGCAGGTACTGTATCTTGCTTGAGACTGAGGGGAAAAATTGAACCCAGCTATAATGTAATCAATATCAGGGAAAATGAAATTGATATTTACAGGAGGTTCCCTTTCGACAAGGTTGAAAAAGTAGTAGGACTTAAAAGGAAAACAAAAAAGAAAAAGGTAAATGATAGATTTACTAAAGAAAAAAGAGAATATAAATAAAAGGCTCATAGTGCTAATAGATGGGGAGCATTACCCCGATGTTACCTTAGATGCAATTAAATTAATTAAGAAAAAGTTCCCGGGAAAATTTGCAGGTATTGTTTTTCTAGGGGGAACCGAAAAACTGGTATTAGATGACCCGGAACATTATTTTGGGGAAAAGGTTTTTCTGGTAGAAAACTTTAGTAGGGATATCATAAAAGCTTTGCATGTTTTTAATCCAGACATAGCTTATGATTTAAGTGATGAACCGGTGGTAAATTACAGGAAGAGAATGTTGATTGCCTCCTACTGCCTTGCAAATAATTGTAGTTATATGGGACCTGATTTTTGTTTTATGAGTTTTCCTAGGAACATAAAAGTTGGTAGGCCTAGCATTTCTATTATTGGAACGGGAAAGAGAATTGGAAAAACTGCGGTAAGCTCATATATTGCAAATTTTTATGTCAATAATAATGTGGATATTTGTATAGTAGCTATGGGACGGGGTGGACCTAAAACTCCCCAGGTATTAAAAGGCTATGAAATAGAATTAACCCCTGAGTACCTTTTAGATCTAAGCCATAAGGGGTTCCATGCAAGCTCTGATTATATAGAAGATGCTTTGATGAGCAGGGTAAATACTGTAGGCTGTAGGAGGTGCGGGGGAGGGTTTGGAGGCAAAATATTTTTAACTAATGTTAAGGAAGGAATTAAGGAAGCTGAAAAGCTAAACCCTAATCTAGTAATTATAGAAGGAAGCGGAGCCTCGGTTCCTGATGTGGAGACTGATGCAAATATATGCGTTATTGGAGCTTTCCAGCAATGGGAAAGCATTATTGGGTATCTGGGCATTTACAGGATAATGAGTGCTGATTTAATTATTCTTACAATGTGTGAGCACCCTTTAGCAGATGAAAGAAAGATTTTATTTTTAGAAAGGGAGATATCTAAAATAAATCCGGGGGCTAAAATCATTAGATCAATTTTCAGGCCAAAACCATTAAGCAATATAAAAGGGAAAAAAGTATTTGTGGTAATGACAGCCAAGCATAAAATAGAAAATGAGATAAGAGAATATTTGGAGAAAAATTATAAGTGCAAGGTAGCTTTTATTTCATTTAATCTTTCAAACCGGAAGTTATTAAGGCAGGATTTAGAGCTGGTGGAAGATTATGATACAATATTGACTGAACTTAAGGCTGCATCGGTGGATGTTTTAACAGAATTTTCTTTCAAGAATAATAAGGATATTATATATATGAATAATATACCTGTTATAATAAGTGATAATACTATTTTTGAAAAAGAGCTTAAGAATATTTATAAAAAGATAAAAAATTCTGGAGTATAAATTGGCAAAAAAGATAAAACCTTCTTCTGAATCCAATGTAATAGTTATATCTGATAAAAAAAGAGGTTTGCCATTCTCAAAAGGCATCCTTGCTTCGTCTATTTCAGTTACTGGCCTTGATTTGATTACATCCCATAAAATAGCTTTAGATATACAAGAATATTTTATTGAAAATAATATGTATTCAATTTCCCTTGATGAGTTAAGGTCTCTAACCTTTAGGTTTATAAAAGAAGAGATTGGATTGGAATATGCAGAGAAATATTTGCTGTGGCAATCTGTGGGAAAGCTGAGGAAACCTATTATTATACTTATAGGTGGGGCTACAGGCGTTGGAAAGTCTACCATAGCAACAATAATAGCTAATAGGCTGAATATAACCAGAGTTGCTTCTACGGATGCTATCAGGGAAGTTATGAGAGCTTCTGTATCAGAGAAACTAATTGGGCCCCTAAGGGGTTCTTCCTATAATGCTTATAAGAATTTGACTTTGCCTCCTTCGGGAGTTGAACCGGTTATATTGGGATTCAGGGAGCAGGTAATGGCAGTATCAATTGGGGTTGAAGCAATTATAAAAAGGAGTATTGAAGAGAAAGCAGATATAGTTATTGAAGGAGCCCATATTGTGCCTGGCTATTTGAATATAAATGAATTTAGGGACAAGGCTTTAATAGTGCAAATTGTTATTACAGTCCCTGATAAGGAAATTCATAAGGAACACTTTACCAAAAGGACTTTTGAGACCCAGGGCTCAAGGCCAATGCAAAAATATATAAGGCAATTGGACAAGATACAGATGATACAGAACTATATTGAAGATCTTGCAAAAAGTAATAAGGTGAGAATAATTGATAATTATGATTTAGACAGCACGGTAAATGCGTTTCTTGAGGTTATTTTCTCCAGGGTAAAAATAGAGTTTAGCAAGGTGAGGGCAGGTTAGTTTTGTACCACAAATTCTTTTTTTATTTCAAGATTTTGGTTTAGAAAGACCTCTGCTTCATATTGGCCTTCCATTATTTTTTTATCCCTTTTAGCCAGTGATGTTATTAATATGCCTGAGCCATTGCCTGCAGGAATTATTTTATCTTCTTGAATTTTTATTTTTTTACCATTTTCATTTTTTTTCCATATCACCTTAATTTCATTTTCAACTCTTATATGTTCAACCTGAATTATTAAAAAAATGTCATCTGGTTTGGAAAATTGGGGGTTAAGGGGTAATTCCTCTAAGTCTTTTTCAGGGGGCGGCTTTGAATCTGTAATATAGGCAGCTAATATGTCTGGCTTACTATGTACGGTGGTAATAGATATAATTATAAGAATAATCGTAAATATAACTAATACTATAATGCTTTTTTTACTCATATTGTTTCCTGTTTACCCTTATTATAAAAGTAATTTTATACTATTTCTATTTTTTTTATTAAAGTTAATTGACTTAAAGATATTAATAGGCTATATTTTCATATTAATTCTAAGGAGGAATTATGCCAATATATAGTTATAAATGCAGCGAATGTGGTAAAGTTTTTGATAAATTACAGAAGCCAGGCTCGGATGGTAAGGCAAAATGTGAATCTTGTGATGGTAAAGCAGTAAGGATATTTTCCCCGGTTGGAATCATTTTTAAAGGTTCCGGTTTTTATAAAACTGATTATAGCAGCTCAAGTTCTTTGACTCATAATAAAAAGGAAGAGAAGAAAACAGAGCAAAAAGAAACAAAAAAAGAAGAAACTGCCAAATCAAAGGAAAAATAGATAGATTTTGTAAATTCCCTCAATAATAATTATAATTGAAACTATGATTTTATTATTAATAATTTCAATAGTTTTAATTTGGATGCATGTTTCATCACTAAGATTTATAATTGCAGCAAGCAATAATAAATCAATAATTGAGGATGCGAAAAAAATCGAGGATTTTATACCGAAAACGGAGAAAAATTTTTCTTTTAAATCTGTCCCGGTTATAATGTCTCTGGGGCTAATGCTTTTATTTAATCTGGTTGAGATAGGTTATTTTGTATTTTGTGTTTATATCTTTAATGATTTTATAATTACCTTGGGAAGCTCTATTCTGGTTGGTTACGCTATTTATTCGGTCATTAAGTTTTTTCCAAAGATAAAAAAATTTTTTAGCAAGCCTGTAGATTACCTAAAAGAGAAAACTGAAGGGTTGGAAAAAAACTTAAATATAGTAATGGCTTCTTTAGAGATAGCTCTTTGTGTCTATATTTTCTTTAAGATTTTTATAAAGTACAATATTTTTTAATATGGGCAATAGAATTATAAAAATAGTGGCAATAACCTTTGGAGCAATAATTATAATCTCGGTAGTGGCTTTTGCATTATTTTTCTTTATTTTGCCTAATAACAATACTGATAACCAGGTAGCTGTTATTAGGGAAGAAAGTGAAATTGCTGAAGAGGAAACCATAGAAAACAGACAGGCATTTTTGGAAACAGAAGATTTTGCAGATACTTTTTTATGCTTTTATTATCCCGGTTCAGAAATAAAAGAATTGCAATTGCTGGATCCGAATGAAGAATCTTTTTATATGCTGTTAAATATAGGTAACAGTTTTGGTGAAGTAGAGGAATTTTATAAACAGAAAAAAATACAATATATTTGGAAGAGATCAGAAATATATGAATCGGGATCTTATAACATAGAACAAGGGTTTTTACAGGATTCTGATTCAAATCCCACATCAAAATTCACATACTATAGCAGTGATAAAGAAAAAATTGTTAATGTTTTAATTAATGGCATCTCTGATGGCCAAACAGAAGTTATGGCTATCTACTGGAAGCTTAATTAATTATATGAAAGATCTCCAGAAGCCTAAAATCTATTCAGTTAGTGAACTAAACTCAAGTATCAAAGCCGAGCTAGAATCCTCTTTTTACAATATTTGGATTGAGGGGGAAGTAAGCAATTATTACTACCATAATAGCCGGCACATGTATTTTGATTTAAAAGACGAACATTCGAAAATAAAGGTAGTAATGTTTTACAGGAATAATAAAGATTTGGTATTTGAGATTGAAGACGGCCTCCACATATTGGTAAATGGATATATCTCCCTATATGAAAAAAGGGGCGAATACCAGATCATAGCTCTGGATGTTAAGCCGGTGGGCAAAGGTTCGCTTATACTTGCTTTTGAGCAACTAAAAAAGAAACTTGAGGAAAAAGGTTATTTTAGGAAAGAAATTAAAAAAAAGATACCTTTGCTTCCCAAAAAGATAGGCCTGATTACATCCATTGGAGGAGCGGTAATAAGGGATATAATTTCTGTTCTGGACAGGAGAACAGATAATTATAATTTAGTTGTAAGGCATGTTAATGTACAAGGACTTACTTCCAGCGCTGAAATTTGTGAAGCTATTGATGATTTATGCCAATATAGGGTAGATGTAATAATATTAGCAAGAGGCGGTGGTTCAATTGAAGACTTATGGGCGTTTAATACTGAGGAACTGGCAGACAAGATTAGGGAATGTAATATACCAGTAATTTCTGCCGTTGGGCATGAAACAGATTTTACTATTTCAGATTTTGTCTCAGATCTGAGGGCTGCGACTCCTTCGGTGGCAGGAGAGGTGGTAATTCTAAATAAGTTTGAATTTATTAAAAATTTAAGCTTGCTGTCAGAAAAGCTAAAGAAAGTATTAACCGCCAAAATTAGGGATAACCGTAAAAAAGTGTTATCTTTATTGAATAGGAAGGCATTTTTAAATCCACAATCCCTGTTGGTAAAGTTTTGGCAGAGAGCAGATGACTTAAATATTAACCTAAAAAGGAACATAGGAAGTGTATTATTAAGTAAAAGGGTAACTTTCGAAAATTTTAAACACGGGATAAGTAAAAGGGACGTGCTTTCCAAAATAAATGGGTGGCGGTTAAATGTGGGAAATTTTTACCAAGGCTTGGATTATGGTATCAAGAATTACCTGGAAAGAAAGGCAATGGAGCTAAAAACCTTAATGGAAGTTTTACAAAACAGGAGTCCTGTATCTATACTTAGCAAGGGTTTTGGTATAATATATAAAGAAAAGGAAGACAGTATAATTAAGGGTATTGATGAAGTTGATGTAGGGGAGAAAATAAGGGTTTTAATAAAAGACGGAAGTTTAATGGCAAAAATATTAGATAAGATATATAAAAAAAATTAAGGGTAAGGATATGGAGGATAAACAAAAAAAAGATTTAAATTTTGAAGAAGCTGTTGCAAATCTAGAGAATATAGTAAAAGACTTAGAAATGGAGAATATATCCCTAGAAGAGGCTATGGAAAAGTTTGAGGAAGGTATAAAGCTTTCTTCTTTTTGTTTAAAAAAATTAAACGATGCTGAAAAAAAAGTGGAAGAGTTAACTAGGTCTGAAGACGGCAAGCTCATTACTAAGAGTTTGGACATAGATGACAAATAAGCTTACATTCTATTAATACTACTCCTGCATAATATTTAAACAATTTTTAAAAAAAAGTAGACAAAAATGGTTTAGTATGCTATCTTAATGGTGTGAAGTGGTGAGAAGTGGAGCGTAAGTGTATAATTTTACCACCTTTTTAACTACTGGTGGTGGTGTAGAAAATGTTTTTAGGGGAATACCATAGGGTAATCGATAAAAAAGGAAGGATTTTTGTTCCTTCTAAATTTAGGGAAGACCTGATAAAAGGCATCGTAGTATCAAAGGGTTTTGATGAAAGGTGCCTTTTTTTATTTTCAATAGATGGCTGGAAAAAACTACAAGAAAGAATATTATCCATGCCTATTACTAAGAAAAATTCACAGAAATTTGCAAGATGGTTTTTCTCTTCTGCTAGCGAAGAGAAGATGGATCAGCAGGGAAGAGTTAAAATACCACAAAGTCTTATTGATTTTTCAGGCTTTAAAAAAGATATTGTCTTGGTTGGAGTGTCAGATAGAGCAGAGATATGGCCTAAGGAGAATTGGAATAAATATTATAAAGATGCTGACGGTCAATTTATGGGAAAAGAAAAGACATTTGAGGAGCTGGGTTTTTAAATTGTTTCATGGAATATGAGAATAAAAATTTTCATAAACCGGTACTTTTAGGGGAGGTTCTATATTATTTAGATTTAAAACAGGGCGATTTAGTGTTTGACGGTACACTTGGCGGTGCTGGCCATTCATTAGCAATAATTAAAGTCATTGCCCCCACAGGCAAGATAATTGGAGTAGATCTTTATAGCCAGGCTTTAAGCACCGCCGCCAGAAAACTAGAAGGATACAAAGAGAATGTAATTTTGAAAAAGGATAACTTTTCTAATATAAAAGCGATATTGAGGGAAGAAGGCATTAGAAAAGTGGACAAAATTTTATTGGATTTAGGATTATCTTCTTTTCAAATTGAAAAGTCAAAAAAAGGTTTTAGCTATATGAGAAAAGAAAACTTGGATATGAGGTTTAGCGACGAAGAGAGGTTAAGTGCTTTTAAGGTAATAAATGAGTATCCTGAGAGCGAGCTGTTGAGGATTTTTTTTGAATATGGTCAAGAAAGATGGTCCAAAAATATTGTAAAGAACATATTAAAAGAAAGAGAAGTTGAAAAGATAAGCGATACTGAAAGATTGGTAGACATAATAAAGAATTCAATACCCGGCAAATATAAATATAAGGGGGGGCACCCGGCAAAAAGGGTATTTCAGGCAATAAGAATAGAAGTAAACAAAGAACTGGATAATTTAAAAAAAGGGGTAATGGATGGGTTTGATATGTTAAACAAAGGGGGGAGGATGGCAGTAATTTCTTACCATTCCCTTGAAGATAGGATAGTAAAGGATAAATTTCTAATTTTTTCCGGGCAATGTACATGCCCCCCAGATTTTCCCGTTTGCAGGTGTGGCGCTAAGAAGGAAGCAATTATACTAACCAAAAAACCGATTAGGGCGACTGAAAGAGAAGTTAGGAAAAACCCAAGATCTAAAAGTGCAAAATTGAGAGCAATTAAAAAGATTGTTTAAAAAAATGAATTTAGCAGAGCAGAAAAAAATAAATAAAAGGTATCCTCTTCTATATTTAGTAGATAATGGTAAAAGAAAGGCTACAGAAGAGCATATTATCTATTCTAATGGGGCTTTGTTCTATATTATAATCGCAGCTATTCTTATGGTATTTCTGGCTATTTTGCTAAATGTAGGGTTAAAGATTCAAAGCATAAATTACAATAAGGAAATATACCAATTAAATGAGATGATTTCTCTGGAAGAAGAGAGGAATGACAGGTTGTTTTTAAAAATTTCAGAACTAAAGTCCCCATCCAGGATCTTAACTGCGGTATCGGAAAGTAGAGAAATGGAAATTGCTGATGAGGTCAAGGTTATCGAAGTGCCAAAGAAAAATTTAGAAAATGACGGAAAGGTTCAAGAATATATTGCAAATAGTTCAATAGAAATAAGGGAAAATTATAATAATTTCTTGGGAACTATATATTATGTACAAGATATAATTATGGTTGTCTCTGAAAGCGTATTAACATTTTTTATACCCTAATTAAAATGTGAAAAGCAAACAAATGATAAGGAAAAAAAATGATAAAGTAAACAGGAAAAGAATTTATTTCCTGTTTATTTTGTTTTTGATAGCCTTTTCTTTAATATCTTACAGGCTGGTTAACATCCAGTATATTTACGCCTCAAAATATAAAAATGATGCCCAATATCAACATATAGATGAGTCAATCCTAAATTCAAAAAGGGGCAAAATATTTGATAGGAATGGCAATGAGCTTGCCATTAGCTTAATAGAAAGAACAGTATATGCTAACCCCCAAAGTGTTGTAAACCCTGATGATGAGGCAAAAATTTTATCTGAAATACTTGAAATTGATGTCAATGAAATTGCAAAGAAATTGAAAAACAAGGAATTAGGTTTTGTTTATATTAAAAGAAAAGTTAATGCTGAAATTGCCCAAAAAATAATTGATATAAACTTGCCAGGAATTTATGTGAAAAACGAGTCTAAAAGATTTTATCCTCAGGATAGTTTAGCTGCATCCATAATTGGATTTACTGGAATGGATAATAACGGGTTATCAGGAATAGAATTACAATACGAAAAATACCTGCGAGGAGTTGATGGTAAAGTAGTAGCTGAAAAGGATGTTTTCGGCAATGTAATTCCAGGAAATTTCCAAAAATATATTGAACCTGTTAATGGAGATGATATTGTTATAACTATTGACTCCCAGATACAATTTATTGCGGAAAAGAAACTTGAAGAAGTAGTAAATGAATTTAGTGCCAAGCATGGCATTGCTGTGGTTATGAACCCCAAGAATGGGGAAATCTATGCACTAGCTAATTATCCTGGCTTTAATCTTAATAATTATGAAGATTTTGATACGGAATTATATAAATCCCTGGGTGTTTCTTTTACTTATGAGCCAGGTTCTACTTTTAAGATTATAAATGTTGCTTCTGCCTTGGATAATAATTGTGTGTCAAGTAACCAGATGTTTCACTTGCCATATAGGATACAAGTTGGCGATAGGGAAATAAGGGAAATATTTAGGAGGTCTGCTGTTGACTACAGTACAAAGGAAATCATCCAGCACTCAAGCAATGTGGGCGCTGTTACTGTTGCTCTTAGCATGGGAGAAAAATTATTTTGGGAAAGCATTAAGGAGTTTGGTTTTGGAGAGTTAACAGGTATAGATTTAGCCGGGGAAGAACCTGGTCTTTTTTATGATTATAAAAGTTGGCCAGAGTCAGCTATCGGAGCTTTGGCCATAGGCCAAAACATCTCGGTTACTCCCATACAATTGGTGAGGGCAGTATGTGCTATTGCTAATGGCGGTTATCTGGTTACTCCTAATATAATTAAAGAAATAAGGATAGATGAAGATATGGTTACCTTCGAAGAGATGGACCGGAAAGTAAGGATATTAAAAGAGGAAACCAGCAGCCAGGTGAAAGACATGATGCTTTCTGTAGTTGAAAATGGAACTGGAACCTCAGCCCAGGTTGAAGGAGTAAAGGTTTGTGGAAAAACAGGAACAGCAGAAAAAACTAATGAAAACGGAGCTGGCTATGATGAGGGAAGAGTAATAACTTCCTTTATCGGATTTGCACCTTATGAAGATCCTGAGGTGGCAATACTGGTGGTAGTAGATGAGCCAATAGGGGGAGAAAATGAAATTTGGGGCGGGACAGTGGCGGCTCCTGTTTTTAGCGAGCTCATGGAATTTTCCCTGCAAAGGCTTAAAATATCTGACAATTATAATTTTTGATTTTTATTCAAAACAAACATATTATTAGAATTGAAAAAATATGAAATTAGAAAAAATATTAAAAAATGTAGAAGTTCAAACAGTATATGGGAACATAGACCGGGAAATAGGTTATATATCAGTAAATTCTAATGATATTAAACAGAAAAGTCTTTTTATATCAATTAAGGGTTTTAAAAAGGATGGGCATGATTTTGTATTAGAGGCTATTGGAAATGGGGCTGTGGCCGTAGTGGTCCAGAAAAAATTAGACCTACCGGAGAATATAACCCAAGTAGTGGTGAAAAACAGCCGGAAGCAACTTCCCTTAATTGCAGCAAATTACTACCGTCACCCCAGCAAAAAGATAAGAATTATTGGTGTAACTGGAACAAATGGAAAAACTACTACCTGTTTTTTAATTAATTCTATACTTAGGAAAGCAAAAATAAAAAGTTCCCTTATAACTACTGTTCAATCGTATATATCAGACAAACCAGTTAAATTTGACAGGACTACTCCGGGACCAGTTGAGTTAAATAACTTTTTTTCCCAGAGCGTGGATATGGGAATAGAATTTGCATGTATGGAAGTTTCTTCACATTCTATAGATTTACATAGGATCGATTTCTTGGATTTTGCAGGGTTTGTGTTTACTAATTTATCGCAGGACCATCTAGATTATCATAGAAACATGAGCAATTATTTTTATGCCAAGAAAAAATTATTTATGGCCGGCTACAGGCATTTATATGGAGGAAAGTTTGCAGTAATTAATGTTGATGATGAATATGGCAAAAAAATTTCTGCTATAACTGACCTGGAGAGGGTTTCTTTTTCCTTAAATCCTAAAAATTCAGATATTTGGGCTGAAAATATCAAAAATAGCATTGATGGAATAGAATTTGACCTAGTAAGTAAAAAAAGCCCAGAAAAATTGCATATAAGGTCTCCTCTGTGCGGACATTTTAATGTCTATAATATAATGGCTTCTATAGGGACAGCTTTTAATTTTAATTTAAGCTCAAAGGCAATTAAAGAGGGCATTGAATCCATGAAGGGAGTACCAGGAAGATTTGAAAAAATCAGCTGCAGCAAAAGCATAAATATTATTGTAGATTATGCACATACACCTGATGGGCTGTTAAATGTATTAAGGACGAGTAAACAGTTGAGGAGGCCAGGATCAAGAATTATAACTGTTTTTGGCTGTGGTGGAGACAGGGATAAGGAAAAAAGGAAAGTCATGGGGTCTATATCAGATAGTTATTCTGATTATACTATTATAACTTCAGATAATCCCAGGACTGAAGATCCAGATTCAATTATTGAAATGATCGAGGCTGGATTTAAGGGTGCTAATAGGCATAAAAAAAGAACAGACAGAAAGAAAGCTATTTTAGAGGCCTTAGAAATGGCAGAAAGCGGAGATATTGTGTTGATTGCGGGAAAGGGTCATGAAGACTACCAGGAATTCAAGGACTATAGGATACATTTTAGCGACCAGGAAATTGTAAGGGAGTGGGACAGTTGTGGAAAAAATAAAGATTGAGAAAGCTGTAAACTGGACTAAATCAAAATTAATAGCCGGCAATACTGCCGATTATATATGTTCTATTTCAACAGATACCAGGAGCCTGAGCAAGGGGGATTTTTTTATTCCGCTGAGGGGCGCAAACTTTGATGGCCATGATTTTCTCAAAGAAGCAGTTAAGAAGGGAGCAAGCGGATTTGTTTATGAAGAAACTAGTGGCCGTAAAATAAAAGAATTTCTAAAAAATAAAAATATATTAATAATTGAAGCCATTGACAGTCTAAAATTTCTAGAAGATCTTGCTTATCATTATATTAGAATGATAAATCCGGTTGCGATAGGTATAACTGGAAGCGTGGGTAAAACTACCACCAAAGATTTGTTGATAAGCGTATTAAAGAAGGCCGGGAATGTCCAATTCACCCCTAAAAACTATAATAACGAGATTGGAATTTCTAAGTCTGTACTGAATATAGGCTATGAGACAGAATATTTTGTAGCAGAGCTTGCGATGCGGGGAAAGAATCAAGTTAGTTTATTGTCTGAAATTATAAATACAGATATAGGGATTATTACCAATGTTTCTGAATCCCACCTGGAGTTTTTAAAAACCCTAGAAGATATAGCTTTAGCTAAATCTGAAATTGCCGCAAAAATTGAAGAAAATAGGGGAGTATTGTTTTTAAATAGGGACGACCAGTGGTCGGATTTTATTTATAAGAATCTTAAATGCAATGTAATTTGGTTTGGCAAAAACAATAACCTGGATTTTAATTTTGTTGATGCAGGATTTGATAAAAATTGCAGATATGTTTTTGATTTTTATAAAAATGATAAAAAATTAGCAAAAGTTAAATTAGGGATACCTGGATATAACAATATTTACAATGGGTGCGTGGCTGCAGCTGCAGCTGCACATCTGGGGGTAAATATTGATGTGATAAAAGAAGGTATTGAAAATCCTGAAATTTCTGAAAAAAGGCTGGATATTTTTAGTAAAAACGGTAAAACGGTCATCAATGATTGCTATAATGCCAGTCCGGCATCAATGATGCAAGCAATAGATATATTGGCCAACATTTATAGGGAAAAGGTAAATAGGACAGTAGCTATTTTGGGTGATATGCTGGAATTGGGGGAAAAGTCATGCAATTACCATTATAATATAGGAACATACCTTAGAAAAAAGAAAGTGGATTTACTTCTGTCTTTTGGCAAATTATCCGAAAACACATACATGGGTTTTGTGGAGGGCGGAGCTAGGGAGGATAATGCATTCTATTTTAAGGATAAACTTGCATTAATGAGGAACCTAAGTAAAATTCTGAAAAAAGGCGACATCATTTTAGTTAAGGGCTCAAGGGCCAATAAAATGGAAGATATTATAAGAAAGATTTAGATGGGGTAGTAAATGAACTGGATATTTTTATCAATAGTAATTGGGGGAATTTTCTCGTTAATCTTTACTCCTTTATTTATTAAGCTCCAGAAATCTAGGAAAATTGGAGAGAAAATTAGAGTTGATGGACCCAAAACGCATTCTCTGAAAGCAGGAACCCCTACTATGGGAGGATTAGTATTTGTTATTTCTGCTTTCATCTCCTTTGCTGTAGTAAGCATTATTAAATATCTAAGATATGAGGAATTTAGCCTGGAAGGGGTTTTTATTTTTTCAGTTTTTTTAATGTGTAGCCTAATAGGCTTTATAGATGACTATATGTCCCTTAAAGCAAAAAAATCCTTGGGATTAAGAGGATGGGTAAAAATATTCCTGTTAGTGGTGGTTTGCCTCTATTTTATGTTAATGGGCATATTTGTGGTAAACCTCAGCACTAGCCTTAACATACCCTTAACTAACATAAGAGTTGAGCTGGGTTTATGGTACTATATTTTGGTGATAGTAATTATTGTGGGAACAACCAATGCCGTCAATCTAACTGATGGTTTAGATGGATTAGCAGCCGGAACTTCATCAGTTGTCCTTGGAGTCTTTATGTTTATTGCATTTTTGGAATGGAGTATACTAGACGTTGATTATGGAATAGATATAGCAGTTATTTGTGGGGGGGCTATTGCTGCCAGCTTGGCTTTCCTGTGGTGGAATACTGCTCCTGCTGAAATTTTTATGGGGGATACCGGATCTTTTGGTCTGGGTGGTCTAATTGCCTCTGTTGCTATTATTCTTAACCAGGAAATACTATTGATTTTAATTGGAGGCATATTTGTAATAGAAGCGTTGTCGGTGATTATCCAGGTGGTAGGGTTTAAGCTTTCTAGAAAAAGGATGTTTAAAATGGCACCGGTACACCATCACTTCGAGTTGCTGGGATGGGATGAAATTAAGGTGATAATAAGATTCTGGATAGTGTGTTCTTTGCTTGCTGGTCTAGGCTTTTTTCTTTATTATGTAAAATTTATAGATTGAGTATGAGTATAGAAAATTTCTTAAAAAACAAGAGCTTAATGGTAATCGGATTGGGAAAGACGGGTATTTCGGTTATCAAAAATATAGTTACTAAAACGGATTCAGTCATGGCGGTTGACGATAACCCCAATATTGTATTAGAGGAAGATTTTTCTAGGTACAAAAATTTAAATATAGTCCTGGGAAAGGAAGCCAGAAACGGGTATCTGCTGGAAGAGGTAGATTTAATAATAACCAGCCCTGGTGTTCCTAGTAGCCACTATATTATAAAAAAAGCGGCTGCAGTAAATATACCCATATGGAGTGAACTAGAGCTGTCATGGAGTTTAATGGATAAAAAACAGAAAAGAAAAACAATTGCGGTAACGGGAACTAATGGGAAAACTACAGCCGTAAACCTGGTTGGAAAAATTTTAAAAGATGCTGGATTTAATACTTTAGTGTGCGGAAATGTAGGCAACCCACTCATTAATACTATAAACATGGGGGATTGCTTTAGGATTATTGAGGTTAGCAGTTTCCAGCTCGAAAGGATAAACAGTTTCAGTCCCCATATTGCGGTAATTTTAAATATTACCAGTGATCATATGGACAGGCATTGCTCAATGAGAAAATATGTAGACTTGAAGTTTAACCTGCTTAAGTTCCAAACCAGAAATGATTTTGCCCTGTTAAATTATGATGATGAAAATATAAAAGGCAGAATAGAAAAACAATCAAAAAAAATAAAGTCTAAAGTTATAAAATTTTCTTTGAAAAGCAGAGCAGGTCTAGGCATATGGCTTAAGAGCGGAAAAATATATTATAAGTTTAAAAACCTTGAAGGAAGAATTGATATAAAAGGAGTATCTTTGCAAGGCAGGCATAATATTTCCAATATATTGCCTTGTGTGGGCGCGGCAAAGCTTGCAGGGATAGACGATGAAAATATAAGGAGAAGCTTAAAAGATTTTAAACCCCTGGGACACAGGCTAGAATATTTAGGCAAAATTAAGGGTATTCATGTTTTTAATGATTCCAAGTCTACAAACCCCGATGCTACTGTGGCAGCTTTAAATAATTTTGGAGGGAATGTGACATTGATACTGGGGGGCAGGGACAAAAACATGGATTTTTCAAAACTGGCCAGAATTTTGAAAAAAAAGGTGGCCCATTTGATATTGATTGGGGAATCAAAAGATAGGCTGTTTAATTTGGTTAGTGAAAGTAGCTTTAAAATTTATAAGGCAGATACGCTTGAAGATGCAGTTAATATAGGTTTTAATGAAACTCCGGAAGATGGAATATTCCTACTGTCGCCTGCTTGTGCCAGCATGGATATGTTTAAGAATTACAAGCACAGAGGAAATGAATTTAAACAATTGGTAAAATTAAAGGTAAAATGAACGCAGAAAGAAAAAAAATTTTAAAAATAAATATAGATTTTTATATTCTTTTTATATTAACTTTTATTCTTTCTGTTATTGGCTTAATAATGGTGTCAAGTTCTTCCACCGTGATTGGGGAAAGGTATTTTAATGACCCTTACTGGTTTTTAAGAAGGAAGCTAATTTGGTGGGGTTTTTCTTTTGTTTTGTTGATTATATTTTCTAAAATAAATTATAAGATATACAAGAAGCTAGCCATATTTATTATATTAATTTCCATAGCTTTACTGGCTTTAGTTTTAATTCCTGGATTTGGCCAGGAAATCGGCGGCTCTAGAAGGTGGCTTAACTTATGGTTTTTTAATATCCAGCCTTCAGAATTTGCAAAAATTGCTTTAGTAATTTTCTTTGCAGAAATATTGAACAGGAAATATATAAATACAATGAAAGTTAAGGACTTAATTTTCCCGGGCTTTATGCTACTGTTGCTTATAACAATATTGATATTTGTAGAACCTGACCTGGGAACAGTAATAATCATATGGCTGGTAGTTTTTGTTTCCATGTTTGTGGGAGGGGTAAAATTTACCCATATTTTCAGCCTAGGGATTGTTATGGCTGTTATTAATGGAGTTTATTTTTTTATGGAAGAGTATAGGCGGGAAAGGCTGTTTGCTTTTTTAAACAAGTCAGCCGAATATAGCGCAGCCAATTTCCAGGTTGACCAATCCCTGATAGCTCTGGGGTCTGGGAACTTGATTGGCCTGGGCTTAGGCAATAGCCTCCAGAAGTATTCCTATTTGCCAGAGGCTCATACTGACTTTATATTTGCTATTCTGGGTGAGGAATTGGGGTTGGCTGGAACCATGCTGGTAATTATTCTTTTTTTGTTATTTGCTTTTTTTGGAATAAGGGTCTGCTTAAAAACAAAGGACTATTTTGGAAGGGTTTTAGCAGCCGGCCTTACGGCAGTTATTGTAGTGCCAGCTATAATTAACATGTCTGTGGTTACTGGCTTGATACCTGTTACTGGCTTGACCCTACCCTTTATCAGTTCAGGTGGGTCATCGCTGATGATTTCTATGGTTAGCGTGGGCATACTTTTAAATATTTCAAGGCAAATAATTATAGTAGAGAACAGCAGGGGTGCAGATGGCAAAAATTAAAAAAAAGATTTTAATTTGTGGAGGCGGTACAGCAGGACATATATATCCTGCTATAGCTATAATTGAATATATAAAGGATTTTTATCCTGGTTATCAAGTATTATTTTTAGGAACAGACAAGGGAATGGAAAATAAATTCATTCCTCAATTGGAGGTTGAGTTTAAGAAAATAAAGGCTTCAGGTCTGGGTAAGGGTAAAAATTTAGGTCAAAGAATTATTATATATGTAAAGTTTTTATTTAATCTTATTGCCGGGTTTGTTAGGTCTGTAAAAATATTAATTGGATACCGGCCTGATTCTATTTTGGGTATGGGCGGTTATGTGTGTGCGCCATTGCTGCTTGCTGCTATATTAACCAGAAGAAGCTTTTCCTTACACGAACAAAATTATATTCCAGGCAGGCTAAATAAGTTTTTTTCAAAATATGCACAAAACATTTTTATAAGTTTTAGTGAAACTAAGAACTATTTTAAAAATACCAATACTAAAATTATATACAGCGGAAATCCAATAAGGAAAGTTATTAAAAATTTTAACCAGAAAAATATCAATTACCGCAAATGGGGCTTAAGTAAAGGGAGATTTACAATCGTTGCTTTTGGTGGGAGCCTGGGTGCTGCTAAAATTAATAAAATTATCATAGATTTATATAAATACTTTAGAAATAGAGAAAATATTCAAATCCTCCTTCTAACCGGCAGCCGTTTTTTTAGGGAAATGGAAAATACAAAAAAAGAATTATTAAGAGCTAATGATAAATTAATATTTAGTATTTTACCTTATGTAGAAGAGATGGATAAAATTTATAATATGGCAGATTTAATTATCTCCAGGGCAGGGGCAAATACAGTAGCTGAACTTATTAAAACTAATGTCCCGGCCATACTTATACCTTTTCCCTATGCAATAGGCAACCACCAATATTATAATGCTAAGTTTTTGGCAGAAAATGGGAGTGCCATAGTTTTATTGGACAGGAATTTAAATTCCAGGCATTTAATTGATAATATAGAAGGATTGATAAAAAATGATATGGGTAATTACAAAAAATTTAGAAAGCGTAAAAATAATTTAAAAAATATAGAGAGCGAAAAAATAATAATTAATAATTTATAAGGAGAAATATTGGGCGGTTTAGAAAATAAGAAATACTTTTTAGTGGGCATTGGAGGTGCCGGGATGAGCGCCATTGCTCTAGTATTAAAAGGCATGGGGTTTGAAGTTGCTGGTTCTGACATAAAGGAATCTCGGTATACAAAAATTTTAGAAAATGAAGGCATAGGTATACATATAGGCCATAAGAAAGAGAATATTAGGGGCTTTGATTCTATAGTTTATTCTGCAGCTATTCCAAAAAATAATGTTGAGCTAAAAGAGGCAAGAAATAAAAATTTAAAAATTTATAGCCGTTCGGATGTTCTTGCTTTAATTCTTAACAGCAGGAAAGGAATTGCTGTTAGCGGAACTCATGGCAAAACTACTACAACTTCAATGATATCTTTATTACTAAGGGGGTTAGGGATAGACCCAACCATTATAATTGGAGGCGAGCTAAATGAGCTTGGGTCCAATGCTCGGTATGGAGAAGGAGAGTATGTGGTTGCGGAGGCTTGCGAAAGTGACGGGTCTTTTTTGAAATACATCCCTTATATCTCAGTGGTAACTAATATTGAGAATGACCATATAGACTTTTATAAAAATTATGGCAATTTAAGGAAAAGCTTCCTAAAATTTATAAACAATACAAGCAAAGATGGGTATTGTGTATTTAATGGGGATGAAATCAAGTTAGAGCAGGAGGAGTTGGACCCAAATATTGTAACTTATGGGATTAAGGATAATAATCACATTTATGCTAAAAATATTAAATTTAAAAATTTTGGCTCTTCTTTCGATCTGATGGTAGGCGGATTAGAAGAAATGATAAAAGTGGAGTTGAATATTCCCGGCATTCATAATATAAAAAATAGCTTGGCTGCTTTTTCTGTCTGTTACTGTATGGGGCTGGATTTAGGTAAAGCAGCTGAAATATTAAAGTTTTTTACTGGGGTAAAAAGAAGGTTTGAAAAAAGGGGAGAAAAAAGGGGAGCTCTTATTTTTGACGATTATGCACATCATCCCTCCGAGATAAAGGCGACTATAAAAGCAGCTGTGTCTGAAAAAGGCAAAAGGATAATATCTGTCTTCCAACCTCACCGCTATTCAAGATTGTCAAACTTACTGGGCAAGTTTGGAGATTGCTTCCATAGCACCGATGTTTTAATTATAACTGATGTGTACGGAGCTGGAGAGCAGCCCTTGCCGGGAATAAATGGCAAGGCTTTAGTGGATGATTTAATAGAAAATAACTTTGGTAAAAAACTGGTATATATCCCCAAGTTAGATGACATAAGCATGTATCTTGATGCGCATCTGCAGGAAAAAGATTTAGTGCTTCTGATGGGGGCAGGGGATATTACTAGGGTAACTGATGACCTGTTAAAGATAAAAAATGAATAAGCTAAAAAATTATGTGAGGAAAAATAGGAATATTAAATTAAATTACAATGTATCTGGCCTTACTAGCTTGAGGGTTGGAGGTAAAGCACATTTTTACCTGCAAGCTAATTCTATTGATGAGATAAGGGAAGCAGCTAGGGTTTGTAGCCTTAATAAAATTGAAGTACTTGTAATTGGAAGTGGAACCAATGTTTTATTTAATGAAGGTTTTTTAGATATATTTTTAGTTAAATTGGGGAAAAATTTTAGCTTTATTAATAAATTGCCTGATGGAAGTATTAAGGTAGGTGCTGCTTATGACCTGAATAAATTTGTGGTATATGCGGCAAAATCAGGAATAGATTTTTCATTTCTTGCCGGTATTCCAGGAACTGTGGGGGGAGCAGTTAAGGGAAATAGTGGAAGAAAAAACAAATCTATATGTAATTATGTACAAGAAATAAAATGCATTTTGGCTGGGGGAAAATTGGAAAAAATAAAGGTTGGCAGCAACATGTACGGATACAGGAAATTGTCAGTCCCTGGTTTGGTTGCCATAACTTCAGTAACCTTGAAAGGGAAAACTGAAAGCAAGAAGGATATCCTCCAGAATATAAAAGAGAGAATAAAACAAAAGAAAGGGACCCAGCCTATAAATACTAAAAATGCCGGGTGCTTTTTCAAGAATCCTAATGGCAGTTCTGCAGGAAAATTAATAGAAGAAAGCAAGCTAAAAGGTTTCAGGTATGGCGGAGCAGTAATTTCAGAAAAGCATGCCAATTTTATAATTAATTATGATAATGCTTCAGCTGAGGATATCATGGTTCTTTCAAGGATAATAAAGGAAATAGTCTGGGATAAATCTGGTATTCATTTAAATGATGAAGTAGTTACGGTAGGGTTTTAGCTATGCATATCTTAGAAAAATTTAAGGATTTAGAAATAAGAAAAATGAAAAAATCAAAAGTAATTGGTGTAATAGCAGGAGGTATATCTTCCGAGAGGAAAGTGTCTTTGAAGACGGGAAAAAAGATTTATAAAGCCTTAAAGGATTTACATTATAATACTTTATTTATTGATTCCAAGGATAAACTGCTGGAGAATTTAAAAAGGATTGATATAGCTTTTTTAGCTCTACATGGCAGGTTCGGAGAGGATGGCACCATGCAGGGGCTGCTGGAATTGATGAGGATACCTTATACCGGTTCGGGGGTTTTATCTAGTGCAATGGTTATTGACAAATTAACTACCAAGAAAGTGTTAGATTACGAAAAGATTAAAACACCTCCCTATATTGGAATTAACTTTAGCGGAGAAATGAATATGGGAGAAATTAAAGGGACCATAAAAAAAAGCATTTCCTATCCTGTAGCGGTAAAGCCTAATAGCGAAGGTTCAACTATTGGAATAAGCATTGTCAAGGGGGAGAGTGGAATAGAAAAGGCTGTAGAGTTAGCAGGCAAATATGATAAAAAGATATTAATAGAGAAATATATCAAGGGAAGAGAGCTAACAGTAAGTATAATCGGTAAGGAACCAGTAGCATTGCCCATTATAGAAATAAAACCGAAGAGTGGCTTTTATGATTATAAGTCAAAATACACTGTTAACATGACAGAATATATTGTTCCTGCCCAGCTGGAGAAAAGAATAACAGAAGAAATAAAAGAAATTGGAATAGGCAGCCATATAAGTTTAGGGTGTTCAAATATCTCGCGGGTTGATTTTATTCTAAATGCAAATAATATCCCTTATGTTTTGGAAGTAAATACTATGCCCGGCATGACTCCCACCAGCCTGGTACCTAAAGCGGCAAAAGCTGCTGGAATAAGTTTTGAGCATCTAGTTGAAATAATATTAAATAATGCCAGCTTAAAAATTTAAATGGCTAGAAGAAGTACTGAAAATAAGAAGATATTAAAAAGAAGAAGAAAAGTTTTACTGAGAAAGTTTTGGCAGTTTCTTAAAATTTTGCTAGCATTAGTATTTTTAGCTGGAGCTATTTATGGGCTAAATTATTTTTATAATAGCCAATATTTTAAGATAGAGGAAATAATGGTAGAGGATAATAATCATTATACTTATGAAGATATTAATAACATTGCTGGGATATATCTTGGAGCAAATATCTTTGAAATAAATAAAAAGGGAATGGAAGATAAATTAATCTCTAAGCTGTATTGGCTAAAAGGTGCTGAATTAAAAAAAGTATTTCCTGATAAATTAATAATAAAGGTTAAAGAAAGAAAACCTTTCATTATCATTAATTACGCGAAATCTTTTTATTTGCTTGACGAAGAAGGGGTAGTTATAGACAAATTAACTGAAGGGGAATTAGAGAGCTATAAGAAAATACTGGTAAAAAATGTATTAAACTATCATCCTGGCTTAGGGGATAAGATAGCCAAAAAAAATGTACTTAGCTGTGGCTTTATTTACCAGGCTATGGATATAGAAACCAGGGAATTGTTCAGCGAAGCTATAATAGAAGAAGGTTACGGAGATATTGCTTTTATAACCGAAAAAGGGGAAAGGGTAATTTTTGGAACCAGTGAGGATGTAGTGCAGAAGATAACGATATTTAAAGAAGTATTAAAAGATGGTATAAAATTTAATATAATAGATATAAGTAATTATAGAAATCCAGTAATTATAAAAAAGTTTGGAGGTTAGAGTTGCCTTCTAAAAATGAATATGCAGCGGCTATTGATATAGGTACAACAAAAGTTGTTACTCTCATAGGAAGAATGAAGAAAAATAATGTATTGGAAGTAACCGGATATGGATTGTCGGGATGTCAAGGTATAAAAAAAGGAATAGTAGTTGATATAAATGAAGCTACAAAATCAATCTTAAATTCTATTGAGGAAGCAGAGAAATCAACCAAAATGTTTATAGACTCTGCTTATATTGGGGTTACAGGAAAACATATTTCTATAATTAATAATTGGAGCGAAATAAATATTAATAATCCTAATAAAATAGTCAGGAAAAATGATTTAGAGCGTTTGATCTCTAAAGCCAATAAAGTAAACATTTCATCCCAGCATGAAGTAATTCACACTCTTATCAAACAGTTCACAGTAGATGAGGAAAAAGGTATTGTTGATCCATTAGGTCTGGCAACAGAAAGGTTAGGTGTGGAGCTGCTTGTAGTCTATGGTTCTACAACCCTGGTAAAAAATACAGTTAATAGTGTAAGAAATGCGAATATCGAGATAGAGGATGTAATACTGGAAGCTTTAGCCTCGAGCGAAGCAGTTCTTACCTCAGAAGAGAAAAAGAGCGGTGTTATCCTTTTGGATATAGGTGGAGGTACTACTGATGTTGCAGTTTATAAAGATAAAAAGATGGTTTTTACTTATTGCTTGCCTGTAGGTGGAGACCTGATTACAAATGATATATCGATAGGACTAAATATTCCTTTTTCTAAGGCTGAAGACATAAAGAAAAAATTTGCAAATGTCGATTATAATTTTTATGAATCCTTAAACAAGGTAAATATGGGTGATATAAAAATTGATAGGAATAAAGCTACTTTGAATATTAAGCTTTATACTATTGTTAATTCCAGGGTTAAAGAATTATTGAAATTAATAAAAGAAAAAATAGAAAGTTATGGTTTTATGTATTCTGTACCTTGCGGTTTAGTAATAACTGGTGGGGTATCCCAAATGAAAGGATTAACAACAATGGCAAATTCAATCTTTAACTTGCCTGTAAGAGTGGGGATAGCTACTGAAGTGGAAGGGCCGAAGGAAGTAGCTAATAATCCTATTTATTCTACCAGTGTGGGATTGCTTAAATATGCATACCAGTTAAAAAATTTTGCCAGCATTGAGCAATTTGAAGAGAAACAAGATGGCGGCCTTAGAAGCAGGTTTAGGGAATTTATATCTAGAATTTTAAAAAGTTAAAAGGAGGTATCCCGTGAATCTAGAGTTAGATAAAAACTATTATGCGGTTATAAGGGTTATAGGAATTGGCGGAGGGGGAAGTAATGCTGTTAATAGAATGATGGAGGATAATATAAGTGGCTGTGAATTCATAGCTGTAAATACAGATGCCCAGGCCCTTATGATGTCAAATGCGGATAGAAAAATATTGATAGGAAATTCAGGGCTAGGGGCAGGATCGGATCCTGAGATAGGAAGAGTGGCAGCTGAAAAATCTATAGATGCAGTAAAAGATGCAGTAAAAGATGCAGACATGATATTTATTACTTGTGGCCAGGGAGGTGGAACTGGCACTGGGGCAGCTCCGGTAATCGCTTCTGCTGCCAAAGAAATGGGATGCCTGACTGTGGCAGTGGTAACAAAACCTTTTACCTTCGAAGGGTCAAAGAGAATGGTGACTGCAGAGCAAGGAATTAAAGATTTAACAGATAAAGTTGATACTTTAATAGTTATACCAAATGATAAGCTTTTGGAAATTTCTGATGAAAATACAACTTTGCTTAATGCATTTAAACTGGCAGATGATGTATTAAAAGCTGGCATAAGGGGGGTTACAGATTTAATTACTCTTCCCGGCCTTATAAACCTGGATTTTGCAGATGTTAAAACAGTTATAAAAGATGCCGGAAATGCTTTGCTTGGTGATGGGATGGCATCTGGTGAAAACAGGGCTATAAAAGCGGCACAAAAAGCTATAAACAGCCCCTTAATTGAGGCTTCCATAGAAGGGGCAAAAGGTATACTCCTCAATATATCAGGCGGGCCCGATCTTAAGTTATTTGAAGTCAATGAGGCAGCTGAAATTATAAGGAATTCTACCAGCGCAGATGCCAACATTATATTCGGGGCAGTTATTGACGAAAACATAAATGACCAGATAAAGGTAACTATAATAGCAACAGGGTTTAGTGATGAGGTAATAGCAAATGCAGGGAAAAGCGAAAAGAAGGCCAAGAAAAAAGAAACTGATAAAGGCTCTGTTACAAAAGAAGCTTCCCCGGAGAGTGAAAAAAAACAAGAACCTGAAAAAGTTTCTACTGATGAGTTCGATTCTTTAGATGATGATTATTTAGATATACCAACATTTTTAAGGAAAGAAAAAGATAAGTAGTTTAATGTGTAAAATTAAAGAAAGGGTATTGGGAGAAATATTATTATATTCTGCTCCAGGGTTGAATGAAAAATATGGAGTTGATATTTATTTTACTTCCCGGCTGGGAGGCTATAGCAAAGGTAAATATAGCTCATTAAACCTGGCTTTCCATGTTGGAGACGGATTAGAACTGGTAAAGAGGAATAGGTATAAATTACGAAAGACGCTAAAATTAAATAACTCTATGCAATATTTAAAACAGTTACATTCAGATAAAATAATATTTTTAAGAAATTTAGAAAACAAGGAAATTTCTGAAGGGGATGTACTTGTTACCAATTTTAAAAATATACCAGTAATGGTAATGGGGGCTGACTGTAACCTAATTATTATTGTAGACAAGCTAAAGAAAGTGGTGGCTGCAGTTCATGCAGGCTGGAAGGGAACTTTAAATAGGATATTACAAAAAACAATTAAGTTTCTGAAAGATAATTTTAACTCTAAGTCTTTGCTATTTTATATCGGCCCTTCAATCAGGAAGTGCTGTTATGGAGTGCCTAAAGACAGGGTGGGATTATTTATAAAAGAATTTGGGGATAAGAAATTTTATCACCTAGAAAAGGGACAGGCTTTTTTGGATTTAGTAAGGATAAATAAAAATCAAATATTAGACTTTAATATACCACCTAAGAATATCTATGATTGCTATGTTTGTACTTTTTGTGACCAAAGATTTTATTCTTATAGAAGGAATAAAATAACAGGAAGGCAAGGGGCTATTACGGTAATAAGGAAATAGGTATGAGTTTTAAAAGAAAGGTTTATAAACTGAGAGAAAACATAGCAGAAGTTTGTTACAAGACAGGCAGAGACCCGGATGAAATATTCATTATAGCTGCTACCAAATATGCTGATGTTAAACAAATGCAGGAAGTGCTTGGTGCAGGGATTAAAAATTTTGGTGAAAATAGGGCTTCGGATCTTTTAGAAAAATCAAACAGTATAAAAGGGGAAGCAACCTGGCATTTTATAGGCCATTTACAAAGCAGAAAGGCAAAACTGGTAGTACCGGTTGTTGAGTACATACATTCAATAGATAAAATTAAAACCTTGAAAAAAGTGGGAAGAGTAGCGGGCAAGAATAATAAAGTGCAAAAAGTCCTAATAGAGGTAAATATATCAGGAGAAGAGTCAAAATATGGAATTTCAGAAAGGGACATTAATAATTTTATAATTGAAGCTAAAGGGATTAAAAATATTGAGTTGAGGGGATTTATGACAATGGCTCCATACACAAGTGATTTTAATTTAATTAGGGCAATATTTAAAAGGCTTAGTGGAATTAAAAAGGAATTTAATAAAAAATTTGTAAATTTAGAGCTTAATGAACTGTCTATGGGCATGAGTAACGATTATAGGATAGCTATAGAAGAGGGGGCTACTATGATAAGGGTAGGATCAATAATTTTTAAATAAGGGAGATAAAAATGGGTGGTTTATTTAAGAGAACACTCGCATTTTTAGGTTTCACTGAGCCTGGAGAAGAAAATTTTGAAGATGATGATAGTAGTGGTGAAGTAAAATCTAAGTATTATAATAATTATAACAACAATAATGTTAGGCCATTAAGAGAAAGAAAAAGAAAAGTGTCTTTATTAAGAAGTGAAAGAAAAGAGATAAAAACAAGGGTTTTTATTGCTGAACCACATGATTTTAACGGAATGAAGGTGATCGGGGATAATTTTAAAAATAATATCCCTGTTATTATTAATCTGCAAAAGACTAATACCGAATTGTCAAAAAGGATAGTTGATTTTTGCAGTGGTTTAACTTATGCATTAGGGGGAAGTATTAAAAAAGTCGCCGAAAGGGTATTTTTAATAACTCCTCATAATGTTGAGGTAACATCCGAAGATGAGGAACTGTTAAGAGAAAAGGGTTTATTTAATCACTTTCAGGGAGATTAAATTGTTAAAGTATAAATTAGGGATTATAGGTTGCGGTAATATGGGCGAGGCTCTGCTAGCTGGTATACTAAGCCAGGGTAAAATAAAAGAAAAGGAAATTATTGTCTATGACCAGAAAGAAGACAGAAACCTCTATATGGAGAAAAATTACAGGTTAATAGCAGCAAAATCTATACAAGAAATACTGAAGTCTTCAGAGTATGTTTTATTGGCAGTAAAGCCTCAGAATATAGAAGAGCTTTTAAAAAAAGTAAAAGAATTTATAGGAAACAATAAGTTTATAAGCATAATAGCAGGTATACCTACATACTATATTGAAAACAAAATAGAAGGGAAAGTACCAGTTATAAGGGTTATGCCCAATACCCCTGCTTTGGTGAACAAGGGGGTTTTTGCAATCAGCAAGGGCAAATATGCGACCCGAAAAGAATTAAACTTTACTGTAAGTCTTTTAAGTGGTATGGGTGAAATAGTGGAAATAGAGGAAAAGTTTCAGAATCTGGTTACAGCATTAAGCGGAAGTGGGCCTGCTTATTTCTTTTTATTATGTAAATGTATTATAGAAGCAGGGATTAAAAGTGGCATAGATCCGGAAATAGCCAAAAAGTTAGTTATTGGAACTATGGAAGGATCTGCTGAGATTTTAAAAAGGAAAGGGGGAGACATTTCAAAGCTAATCGACATGGTTACTTCTCCTGGAGGGACAACTGAAAAAGCCTTGGAAATATTTTATAAGGCTGGCTTTGAAAAAATAGTAATTGATGCTATTGACAGTGCTTTTAAAAGGGCTGGTGAACTAGAAAATATGCTGGATAATTAAAGGAGGATTTGGATGCGGTTTGTTTTCGAATTGTTTATTTATGTATTACAAATTTATGTATGGATAATTATAATAAGAGTTATATTAAGTTGGTTTAAGGTTTCTCCCAGGAGCGGGATATGGTTAACTTTATACCGGTTTATAATTGAAATTACCGAACCTTTTCTGCGGATATTTAAAAAAATAATACCGTCTATAAGGATAGGGGGCGCATATTTGGATCTATCATTTATTGTGGCTATTTTAGTTATACAATTTATTATTTTTCTATTAAGAATTATTATTTATAGGGCATTAATATAAAGGGAGGAATCATGGCAATACATTCAGGAGATATCCAAAAAAAAGAATTCCATATTGTATTCAAAGGCTATAAGCCTGAAGAAGTTGACAAGTTCTTGGACTTGCTGGCTGTAGAATTTGATAAGCTCAATAAGCAAAATAGCGAATTAATTGAAAAAATAGACAAGCTGAAGTATGAAAGAAGCAATGATAAGGATGATATGAAAAAAGTACTCCAGGATGCTTTGGTATCTGCTCATAAAGTAGCTGAAGATATAAAGCAAAAGGCAAAGTTTGAGGCTGAAAGAGAATATAATGAAAGAAAATCCAAGGTGGAAAAAGAAATAGAGGAGTTAATGTCAAAAAAAGAAAACTTACAGGAAGAGATGGAGGCTATAAAGAGTAAATATTTAAACCTAAAAAGCGATATCGAAAACGTATTACATAATTTTGAAGACATTAAT
This sequence comes from uncultured Actinomycetota bacterium, assembly GCA_964423265.1. Lineage (GTDB taxonomy): Bacteria > Actinomycetota > Humimicrobiia > Humimicrobiales > Humimicrobiaceae > M55B165. Next base: position 19,510 of record CAYREF010000004.1, on the reverse strand, counting down.
GTAGGTGAAGAAGCAATTACTGAAAATGAAACGGTAGAAGACGATGTTAACAAAGAAGAGGTTGAGGAAGTTGAAGATAAAGATGATCAGGATTTAGGAGAAGATAATACTGACTCCCGTGAAGAGGAAGAAGTTGAGAATGAAGAAGAGAATAAGGAAGAAAAAAATATAGAAGAAGAGGATTTTAATTTAAAGAAGAAAAACAAAGGTGTTGATATTGCAAACCCAGACATAATTGACGATTTTTTCAAGACTGATGAAGAATAAAGTTATCAATTTATATGTAAAACCAGGTTCATCTATTAATAAAATTGATGGGAAATACAAAGATTATATAAAAATAAGGATAAGGGCTAAACCTGTTAGAGGTAAGGCAAATAAGGCCTTAATTAAAATCATTGCAAAATTTTTGGACATACCTAAGAATAATATAAGTATAATTTCAGGACATAAATCAAATTACAAAAAACTATTGGTTAAATGTGCTGATAATACCGATATTTTAAGTAAACTTCAGAATAATAGTTAAAATAAGTGAAATTTTATCTTTTTAACTATTATTTAAAAAATTCTAAACCATTTTAACTAATTTTGTATTAAATTTTATATAACATAACCCGATATATAATTATATAACAAATAATATACTAATATAACTACATTAAACTAAAATTGACAAATAATATGCTAGTATGTATTATAAATGTATTAATAATAATCATATGTGCTTAAAATATACAAAATAAACCTAAAATAATGGGGTAATAGTGGAATTAACCTTTATAATAACGGATAAGAAAATAAAAAAGCGCCTACAACAAATATTAACTGGTAAAAAATATAATATTATGTATTTAGTTAATTTAAGGGAGTATAGATCAATAATAAAAGAATATATGCCAAAATACATAATATTATCTGAAAATATTGATGGCTATGTTGAAGTAAAGGACTTTATATCTGATAAAACAAGCTCTGAACTAATAATAACTGGAAATAAATCTTTAAACATAAATGGAAATTACCTGAATAGCTTAAGTGAAGAGGAGGCAGTTATAAAAGCTATAGAATCAATTGAAAATTTTGAAAAAAAGGTAAAAAAAAAGAATTATAAAATAATAAATCAACAGGTAACCACCATGTTTTCGGTACAGGGTGGTGTAGGAAAAACTAGTTTAGCCGTAAACATTGCTTTCTTTATAAGCAAAATTAGAAAAATAAAAGTTTTATTAATAGATTTTAATTTCTGTGAAGGACCTGGTGATATGGCTACTAATTTAGGAATACCTGATACCCCTAACTTAAATGTGCTAATAGAAAATATTACTCAAGTTCCAGATTCTATATGGAAATCAAGCATTACTATAAATGATAATTTAGATGTTATACAACCACCACTAAGCTTAGATCAAAGCGATAAATTTAAAATTGACATGCTGCACGAATTAATATTTTCTGCCAGGAAAAAATATAATTATATTATTTGTGATATACCTGATAATTATGATAGTAATACATTTGAGGTTTTAAATCTTTCAACAAAAACTATATTTATTCTTTATCCACAAATGGGAGGCATTTTAAGGGCAAATCATTTTTTAAAATTTTTGCCTGATAGCCAGGATCTAATTGGATTGTTTAATAAAGTTAATCTTCCGGAAGAAAGGATAAAGAAGCTAAAAGATGCACTTAACTTAAATATTTATAATGAGATTCCCTATATTGAAGATGCTCCACGCTTATTTGGTTTTGTAAATCTCCAGAGCCAGTTAACGGACCTAGAAAATAAATTAATTTGATATGGATGAGCAAAAAAAATTATACACAATAAAAGAAGTTTCAGAACTAGTGGGTATTAGTGAGTCAGAAATTATAAGGATGGTTATGCTAAAAAAATTATCGGCCATTCGGTTAGGAAAGTCAATAAGGATTAGCGAACAGGATTTGGATAATTTTATTAATGGCTTTGTAGGCAAAGAAGAAGTGCTGGAAGGTAATTCAAAAGCCCCGGTATTATATACAGCAGACCAGGTAGCAAAAATATTAAAATTATCTGTTGACAATATATGGAATTTGTTAAAAACAGGTGAACTGAAGGGTTTTAAGATTAGAAAAGGAAGAAGTTCCTGGAGAATTCCAAAAGACAGCATTGAAGATTTTATTAAAAACAGGACAGAAAGTTCAGTATAAAAATTGAAATAGTAAATGGGTAAAAATAAAAAAAAGGAATTAAATTTTTGGGAAAAATTAGCTATTGGGATAATTATTATTTTGGCAATTATCATATTTATAATTTTATTTAATGAGCAGATTAAACAGTATATTGAAATTATAAAAGCCTGGTATGAAAGCGGCTAAAAGTCAATTTAGGGGAGGTGAAACAAAATGAAGAAGATCATGAGAGTATTGATAGCTTTAGGTTCACTAATTGGAATTTGTTCGACAGTAAGATGGTAAGACAGGAATGCAACAATATCCTGAAAAGGAGGTGAAACAAAATGAAGAAGATCATGAGAGTATTGATAGCTTTAGGTTCACT
>CAYREF010000004.1:0-16871 GCA_964423265.1 uncultured Actinomycetota bacterium | reverse complement strand
AATTGGAATTTGTTCGACAGTAAGATGGTAAAAAAATTATATTAAATCGCCTTGTTTTGGTATAATTTTTTATATTTAATGGAAAAGGGAATTAGTGAAAAAACATAAAAATCTGGGATTACAGTTTTATGTTTACACCATATTTTTAACAGGTATATCTTTACTGATATATATCCTGTTAAATTATCGGATAATTTCCTGGCTGGGAGTGGTTTTGTTCGGATTATTGGTGTTCGCATCCGATAATCTCTCATCACCACTCCCTAAAACTGGAAGTGTGTCTGTTAATTTTGGTATTACGCTGGCTAGTTTAATATTATTTGGCCCTGTTACTGCTGTTCTTGTAACACTCATATCCATCTTTAATATAAAGGAGTTTTTAAGAAAAGTTCCTCTATATAAGCATCTTTTTAATGCTGGTCAATATATAATATCTATAGGCTTGGCAAGTATAGTATTTGAATTAGTTTACAGAAGGGAAACAGACTTTTTTACATTAAAGAATATAGGCGCTATTTTTATTAGCGCTTTTATTTTTTTTACTATTAATACTTTATTGACTGCTGGCGCTATTTCAATAAGTGAAAAAGTAAATTTTTTAAATGTATGGATATTTAATTTTGCCTGGCTTATACCTTTCCATGTCTTCTTAACTTTAATGGCAATGGCGATTTCTTTTCTCTATAAATTATATGGACCATTTACTTTATTGTTTACTTCATTACCTTTAATTATTGCCCAATACACGTACTTATTAAGGATTAAGGAAAGAAAGGCATTGCTTAATAGTATTTTACAAATTGTAAAGATAATGGAGGCTAAAGATGTTTATACGGCGGGCCATTCTGTTAGGGTAGCAAATTATAGTGAAGATATTGCAAGAGAATTAAAATTAAATGAATATGATATAGAGTTAATAAAGAATCTGGCAAATTTACATGACATTGGAAAAATACAAATTGATCTTTCCATATTGAACAAACCTGGGACGTTGAGCGCAAGAGATTGGGTAGAAGTAAAAAAACATCCGGAAGTGGGGTATGAAATAGTAAAAGAGATAACTTTCTTAAAGGATGAAGCGTCTTCAATTTTGCATCACCATGAAAATTACGATGGCAGTGGATATCCTCGGGGCATAAAAGGAGACCAAATACCTCTATTTGCTAAGATTTTGTGTGTTGCTGATTCTTACGATGCCATGACCACAGATAGACCTTATACAAGAGCTTTAACCAAGATAGAAGCAATAGAAGAATTAAAAAATAATTCCGGAACTCAATTTGGCCCAAAAGTAGTGAAGGCAATGGTAAAAATACTGGAAAGAAGCTTGTAATGATAAAAGCCTTTTACAAAATATTTATAATAACCTCTGCAGCCTCAATTGTAGGAGGAATTTTTGGTTTTGCTTTTTATTTCTTATTTGAAGAGACTGCAGTCCTGTTTATAGAAAAGTTTAAATTTATACAATCAATTTTTGGAATTGAAACTTATAGGGAAGGGATGTCTTTTCCTTATATTTTTCTGGTTATTTTTTTAGGGAATTTGATATCAACTATTGGCTATTTTGGCCTGGGTTATATCAGAGCTGTAATGCCGGTGGCCTTTATAACGGGCTTTTTGATCACTGTGCTTTTATTCACAGGGGCGGTAAGGCATTCCCGGGGAATACCAGCAGATGTGATAATATTGGTATCTATTGAGGCATTTTATAGAGTGTTAGCATTAAGCACTGGTGAATATGCAAATAAGAATAAATTTAAAAACAAGAAAGGGATTTTGGCTGCTGTTTCTTTTATAGTAACCTTATTCCTGTTCGGAGTTTTTTTTGAAGTCTATTCTATTTTTGGAAGCATTTTTTAAATAAAGTTTCCTTTGTTTGATACTTCTAAATACAAGTTTGAAAAATTTAATGGTATCTTTTAGCGGATTTACATGGCTTATGAAATTTTCATGATATATGGTCCTTATTAAAATATTCTTTATTTTGTATCCTAGCCAGCTAGCTTTTAGTAATATTTCTGGCTCAGTGTCAAAATTGCCCGTTTCTAAATCTATCTTTTTTAAGATATTGGAAGAGATATAGCGGTATCCTGACTGGACATCCCTTATTTTTTTCCCAGCGAGCAAGGAGATTACCCATGAAGTAAAAACATTGGTGGCAAGTCTTATAAAAGGCATGTCCTTAGTGTTTTTTAGGCGGTTTCCAACAATTATATCGGGATTTTCTTCCTGGAGCTTTTTTAAGAACTTGAGGATTTCACCGGTATCGTGCTGACCATCTGCATCTATAGTTATAACTCCGGTATAATTATTTTTAATTACGTAATTAAATCCAGTTTTTAAAGATTGGCCTTTTCCTAAATTTTTTGGGTGTTTAATTAATACAATTTTACAATTTTTGGGTTGGGGAATATTTTTAATAATGGAAACAGTATTGTCTGAAGAACCATCATCAACAATTATTATATCCATATTGTAGGGAATGCATTTTTTTGCCACATCTCTAATATATGCTTCTTCATTATATGCGGGAATTAAAATTGCTATTTTATCTTTTTCCAAAATTGATCACCGGATGTATTTATTAGATTCTGTTATTATAGCATCAACCTTTATATCATGTTCGGAAGTAGGGATGCTGGGAACCATTTGTACATCAAAGCATAGGGCAATTATTTTAACATTTTGCCTAAGGGATGGAAGCAGCCGGTCATAAAAACCTCCCCCGTATCCAAGACGGTTAAATTTTCTGTCAAAACCTACACCGGGTACCACCGCTAAATCTATTTCTCTAAACTTGGCTTTTTTGCAAAAGCTTTTTATGGGTTCCATAATATTATAGCTGCCTCTTTCAAGTTGTTTTGAAATATCGCTTACTAAAAAAATATCTAGCTTGTTATTTTCTACCTTGGGCAAAGCTACTTTTTTATTGTCTTCAATTGCTTTCCTAATTATAATAGTGGTATCTATCTCACTCCTAAAAGGATAATAAAGCAATATTTTTTTTGACTGGCAATACTCTACCGTGCTAGTAAACTTTTCCGCAATTATTTTACTTTTTTCTTTCCTGGCATTTGCTGGTAGTGTATCTCTTAATTTTTGTATTTTTTGCCTTAGATCTTTTTTGCTATAACTATTCTTCATAAAATGTGGCATTTATAGTTCCGGGGCCTATGTGGGTTCCAACTATTACCCCAATTTCAGCCCTTAATATTTCCTTTGGTTTAAATTCTTCTCTTATCCTCTCTTCTAATTTATCTGCTTCCTCTACGGCAGCTGAATGTGAGACTATAACTGTTAATTTACTGGAATCTGTTACCATTTTTCTCATAGAGGTTATTAGCTCATTTTTTGCCTGATTCCATCTCCTGGTAGTTTTAAACTGTGATATTTCTCCAGAGTCAATAGTTAAAATAGGCTTAATTTCAAGTAGAGAAGCAACCAATCCTTTAGCCCTTCCTATTCTGCCACCTTTTTTAAGAAATTCCAGCGTCCTTGGGATGAATAAGGTTTTAACTTTGTCTCTCATTTCATATACTTTTTCAAGAATTTCCTGTTTGGATTTGCCTGCTGCTGCCATTTGGGCTGCTCTTATAACCATTATGCCACAAGGCATATGGACATTATATGAATCTATTACTTCTATATCTTTATCTTTTAGTTCTTTTTTTGCCGAAAGAGCTGAATCCAGAGTTCCGGACATTTTTTTAGAAATATGTATGGATATAATTGTAGCGTAGCCTTTAGCCAGCAATTCCTTATAAGTTTTTAAGAAATCGCCCGGAGTTGGCTGTGCTGATGTAGGCAATTTTTTTGCTGTTTTAAGCTTTTCATAAAATTGTTCTTTGGTAATGTCTTTACCATTATCTAGGTAAGATTCTCCACTGCTGAAATTAACTGATAAGGGCACAACTGTTATGCTGTTTTCCTTTATTAAATCCTGTGGTATATCAGAAGTGCTATCCGTAACTATTGCTATTTTTCCCATTGTTTCCTCCCTTTAAATTATAGTTTATATTAGTCTTCAAAAAAAGTAATTCCTAAAGCCCCTGGCCCCAGGTGGGTACCCAGTGTGCAACCAAACTCTACTCTTAATATTTGCTTGGGATTTAAGGTTTTTTGTATTTTTTCTTTCATTTCATCTCCTTCTTTTTTTACATTTGAATCTGCTACAGAGATTACAAGGTTTTGCGGATGTTTAACCATGGTGGACATAGAGTTTATTAGCTCATTTTTTGCCTGGTTCCATCTCCTGGTAGTTTTAAACTGAGACACTTCGCCATAGTTTAAAGTCAGGATAGGCTTTATTTCCAGGAGCGATGCCACCAGGGATTTAGCCCTTCCTATTCTGCCACCTTTTTTAAGAAATTCTAGGGTATTGGGTATAAACAGGGAATGCATTTTTGCTTTCAATTTTTTTACTCCATCTATGATTTCTTCCATGCTTTTGTTTTCTTTAGCTAACCTTGCAGCTCTAAGGACCATAAAGCCCAGGGGCATATGGACAAGTTCTGAATCTATTATTTGTATATTGTTTTCAGGTAACCTTTTCTTTGCCATTAAGGCAGAATCAATAGTCCCAGACATTTTTTTTGAAATATGGATGGAAACTATACCATCGTATTCACCTAACAGCCTATTATAGTTCTCATAAAAATCTCCCGGCGAAGGCTGGGCAGTTTTAGGTAAGTTTTTGGCAGTTTTTAATTTTTGGTAAAATTGTTCTACTGTAATTTCTGTACTGTTATCTTTGTAGCTTTCATTATCAAAAATTACGGACAAGGGGACTAAAGTAATGTTAAGTTTTTTTAACAGATCTTTAGGAATATCTGAAGTGCTATCCGTAACTATTGCTATACGGCCCATTTTTGCTCCCTTATACTTAGATTTTTTTTATAATTTATTCTTTTTCTAAAATTTTTTCAATTAATTTTGCGAGCTTTTTTGCCTATAAGCCCTTCTTTTTTTACTCCATCAAAATGGTTAAAAATACTATGTTTTCCCTTATTATCATATACCATATTCCTTATATGTGAAATTCCCAATACCTTGATTTTTAAAAAATTAGCAATTATGGCTTCAGGGATGGTAGACATTCCAATAGCATCTCCCCCAAAGGCATTAAACATTTCTGCCTCAGCTCTAGTTTCCAGCAGTGGCCCTTTTACTCCCACATATATTCCCTTTTTTAAACCTATTCCTGTTTCTTTTCCACAGGATAAGGCTTTATTTAGAAGTGCTTTATTATATGGTGATTTCATATCCAGAAAATAATCTCTTTTTTTGTCATATCTGAAGCCAAAGAGGGGATTATCAAACATGAAATTTATATGGTCTTCAATAACCATCAGATTATTAATGTTTAAAAACCTGTTTAAGCCCCCTGCTGAGTTTGTAATTATTATAATCTTTGCCCCCAGTTTTTTTGCTATAGCTACGGGATATACCAGTTTCTGCATGCTGTATCCTTCGTAGTAGTGGCAGCGTCCAGTAAATATTAGGACACTCTGGTTCATAATGTTGCTAAATATTATTTTTTTCTGATGTCCCGGGACAGAAGGAACCGGAAAACCGGGTATTTTTTCAGCATCTATTTCCTTTTTATTTGAGAGTGTCAAGTAAAAAGGAGTTTTATTTAAGAAAGAACCCAAGATAATGACTATTTTCGCTTGGCTTATTCCTTGGCCTCTTAAGTTGTGGCAAGCCTGGTTTATTTTTTTATCCCTTAAAAAGTCGGTTAGCTGCATCTAAAACTTAGAAAATTTAAATATTATAGATTTTATAAAATTCTAGCATACTTTCTATGAAAAATAATTATTATTTTTCCATTTTTTGATATAATCATTTAAACAATTTTTAATAGTTGGAGCGGGCAGGTGTAAAGTTTATGCAAATATCAGTCAGGTTAAGATTATCAATAATATTTCCTATTATTTTAATAATATCCATTTTATTACTTTTTAATTTCTCTGCATGTGAACCTAAAGAAAGGATTATAAAGATTGGAAACCAGACTGTGCTTACAGGGGAAAATAAGTTGTGGGGCCAGGATCAACTGATAAGCATGAGCATAGCAGTATCAGAGATATCCCCTGCTAAGGTGGGAGGATTTGACTACAAGGTCAAACTTGTTACCAAAGATGATGAAGGGAACCCCGAAAAAGCATTCCTGGTGGCCCAGGAAATGGTAGAGCAAAATGTGTCTGCAGTTGTAGGCTCAACTTTTAATGGAACTACTAAAGTATCCATCCCCATTTATGGGGAATATAATATACCTATTATTACAGCACATGCACAGGGAGAAGATCTTTCTAGTACAGGAGAAAATTTTTTTAGGGTAATAATGAACAATAAACAAAAAGTCGAAAATATAGCATCTTTTTTGGAAAGCCAGCTCAAGCCCAAGAAATTGATTCTAATTGATGACAGAAGCGAATACTCAGCTAATTTAGTGGACTATTTAAATGAGATACTGCAAGATCGCAACCTCAATGTTTTTAAAAGGTATTCTATTGATTTTTCCAATGAAGATTTAGGGGTGATTGCGGATAATTTAATAATTGATGAGCCTGATGTAATATTTTTCTGTGGGGGATATACCCAGTTAGCTTCACTGGTCACTGAAGCTAGGAAAAAAGACCTGAAAGCAAAATTTGTAACTGAAGAACTGGGGATGGATGATCAGATAAGCGTATTGGCAGATTCTAAATACTTAGAAGGCTTAATTGCTGTAATACCTGAACCTCCTTCTATTGCTAAGTACACGGAAAATGAAAAAGCTATAAGCTTTTGGCATAAATATACTGATTTTGCAAAAAAGATGGATAAAGAAGATATAATACAAAGCCCCAGCCCTTATGCCCCTTATTGTTATGATGCTGTTTATTTAATAATTAATGCCATGAAAAATGCAAATTCTATTCTACCCGAAGAATATATAGATAACCTTAGCCAGATATCTTATGATGGGCTGGTCGGGCATATTGAGTTCGATTCTAATGGGGAAAGGGTTGATCCGCCTTCAACTGTATTTGTTTACACTAATGGGACCTGGGCAAGATATTAACCAGGCAATATAATGTTGACTGATTTAGGGATGAGTTCAAAGGTGGCAGGAAGTTTGCAAATATATTCACCGTCTGCAAAAACACTAAAATTGTAATTGCATGTAATTTTTATTTCCCGAGACCTGAATATTTCCACGTGAGGGTCAAGTATATGCTTGCCCTCAAAAACAGTAGGAAAAATCTTTACAAAATGGAATTTATTCATCCTTTTTATAATACATATGTCAAAATTGCCGTCAAAAGGATCAGATTCAGGGGCTACTCTCATGCCGCCACCATAGCAGGGCAGATTAGTTATAGCTACCATCATGGCATGCACTTTGTTATTTTTTTTATTATAACTTAGGCTAAATTCTTTAGACCTGAAGGTAATTAACTTAGTATAAACAGCATAAGTATATTTAGATGGGCCTTTTATGGGCAATTTGGTATTATTTGCCAGGTCATTAACTTCTGAATCAAACCCTGTTCCGGCCACTCCTAAATAATAGTATTCTTGGTTGATAATACCCAGGTCCATTTTTTTTATATTGCTTTTTTTAATAATATTGATTGATTTTTTAATGTCTCTGGGAATGCCAAGATTTGAAGAAATATCATTGCCGGAGCCCATGGGGATAACGCCTAAATTTTTTTCAGTTCCTACCAGGGCATTGGCAATGTAGTGTATGGTTCCGTCACCGCCAACGCCAATAAAATTATTAAAATTGTGAAGGTTCTTTTTTACTGTTTGTACTATATCTTGCGAGCTTTTGCTTATGTGTAGCTTGTAGTTGATGTTATTTTCTTTTAACTGTTTCTCAATATTGGTTTTAGCCTTTAAGGGTAATCCCCTGGCTGCAACTGGATTTATAATGATTAAATTTCTCATTTTTACTGTTTAATAATTTTAACTTATGATAATACATTTTTTTTAGGAAAAATAAAATGCTTTATTAAATATTTGTATTTTATTATAATTTTAAAAGCTATTTATTATATCTAACCATATGGTGAGAATATGAATATTTTTAATAAAATAATAGTAGTGCTGATATTATTATTTTTAATTCTTGTTTCCTTGGTTTCAATTGTTAATGAATTTATAGATTACTTTAAGTGGTCGGATGTGGCTACAATATTATTTAATCCTAGTATTGATATAAACCCTTTTGTTTCTTCTCTTGCGTTATTGTTTGTATTTGCCATTAGTATTTTTTTAATGCTATTGGAATTCTATAGGAAGAAGCAAAAGAAGGCTACGATTTACAAGGTAAAAGATGGGAATGCCATGATTACTGTTGGATCTATTGCAAAACAAGTTGAAAGTTCAACAAAAGAGTTGGAGGGCATACAGGATATAAATGTAAAGATTAATCCCAAAAGCAAGGGTATAATAATAAATATGATGGTTGAGTTGGATGAAGATGTGAATATCCCGGAAAAAATGCAGGAAATAATAAATATGGCAAAAGAGGTTGCATCTGAAAAATTAGGTATTAAAATATTAAAAACAAACTTGACTATAGTTAACTTAGGGAAAGGCGAAAAAGAAGCCGTCAGACAGGTCACAGAAGAAGAAGACCTACCAAGCACAGAGGCAGAAAATTAGGCAGGCAAATAAGCGGGCTTCGTATAATGGTATTACATGAGCTTCCCAAGCTCAAGAAGCGGGTTCGATTCCCGTAGCCCGCTCCAATTATACCGGAGGGAAATAAAAAATTTATGGACTGGAAAGCTAAGTTACCAACCAGAAAAATAACCCCAGACCAGAAGGGGGTAAAAAAGGATTTAGTGGATTACCTGAAATTCGCCAAGGAAGTTGGAGCAGATGACAGCAAGGCTATACCTGCTAAATGGGTTAAAGTGGACGAAAGAGTAAGAATGAAGTGTATGGTGCCCAAGTGTTATCTTTACGGTAGTTCACCTAATTGCCCTCCTCATACCCCGGATCCTGGATTTATGAGAACTGCGTTAAGAAAATATAGATGGGCGGTAATTTTTAAAAATGACGTCAAGCCAGTAGAAGATTTTATAGGCCAGAAAAAATGGCTAAAGGATCATGAAAAACATCAAAGGAAAACGCATGACATAACTAGCGCAGTAGAGTCCAGAGCTTTTAATGATGGCCATTACTTTGCGGTGGGCTTTTCGGCTGGTGGTTGTAAAACAGCACTATGTGGCGGATTAGTTTGCCAGTATCTTGACAGTGGAAGATGCCGTTTTCCATTGAAAGCCAGGCCTTCAATGGAAGGGGTAGGCATTGATGTTTTCAGTATTGCTACTAAGGTAGGATGGGAAGTTTACCCCATAGCTTCAAAGTATGCAGACCCAGAATCAATAAAATGTGCTGTATCTATAGGAATTGTGTTTATAGCATAACTCTTTAGCCGTCCGCATTTAATAAAGATAAGCAGGATAGAAAGGTGGAAATATATGAGTGATATTCTGTCAGAATTAGATAATTATATTCCTGAAAATAATCCCAGGAAGTGGGCCAAATTGTCAAGCGATATTGAATATAGGAGACTGGAGCTGATGCTCCTAAAAGAGATACTAATAGAGCTCAAACAAATTAATGCTAAATAAGCTATTAGCCAAATCCAGCAAGGACCGAAATTTATTAGTAGCCGGTGGTCCTGGCACCGGCAAAACAGAGATATTAATAAGGCTTTTAGAAAACCTCATAAATAAAAGAGGTACACCCCCGGATAGAATCATAGTTTTTCCCTTTAATAGAAAATGGGCAAAATTCTTAAGGGAAGAAACTGCAGTAAGGATAAATAAAAGTTTTTCTGAAATCCCTATTAATACTTTCCATTCATATTGCCTGGATTTCCTAAACAGTTATAATGAAGGTTTAAGCCCGATTGAAATCCTGAAATCAACAGAGCAGTGGAACCTTTTAAAAAATATTATTAGGGAGCTGGATAAGAAATATTATCCAGTTTCTAATAGATATATATATGGCAATAAATATATTGCAAATAGTTTTACGCAGGAAGTATTTGATTTTATTTTACGGGCACAGGAAAATCTGCTTTCCCCCCGGGATATATCCAGTAAATTCAACCCTTTCATCAGCAAGGCTTTAAATGAGATAGGTGGAATCTATAGAAGATACTTAGAAGAATTGAAAAAAACCGGTAAATATAATTATGGGCTTCTGCTACAAAAGACCTGCTCCTTGCTCCGGGAAAACCGCGCAATTGCTGAAAAAACCAAGGGAAAGTATGATTATATTATTGTAGACGAGCTGCAGGAAATAAATAAAGCACAGTTGGAAATAGTGGGGCTAATTTCTAACAATAACTGTATTTTTTTTGGAAATGACGATGAGGCAATTTTTAGTTTCAGGGGTTCTATGGCTAATAGCTTTAAGAGAATACATGGGGCAATGAAAAGCCATAACCTTATTTGGCTCAAACATAATTACAGAAATAGCAGGAAAATAAATGATTTGGCTCATAATTTTATATCCCAGAATAAAGGCAGGGTAAAAAAAGAAGTTAACAGCAAAAATGGCGGGGGAGAAGCCATTATTAAGACTTTTTACAGCCCTGTGGAAGAAGCAGATTTTATTTGCAATAGAATTAAAAGCCTGCTGCAGAAGGAAAAAATAAAGCCACATGATATTGCCGTTATTGTAAAAGGGCTAGGCTATGAAACCCATTTAATAGAAAATGCACTAAAACAAAAGGGTATACCCTTTTTAAGGAGGGGTTCAAGGGCTATATTGGATAATAGCCATGTAAGGTATATTTTAGATCTTTTAAGGCTAATAGGCTCTGTTGACAGGGAGGAGATAGATAGAACTGCTGAAAGCATTATACTTACATTAGATCTTGAACCATTTTTATTCCAAAAGATAAAAAAAGCATATATAAAAGAAAAGAGCAGGCATAAAAACATCCTTGGGTTGTTAAAATCTTCAGGAGAAGAATTCAGTGGTTTCCTGTCTGCCTTAGAAAAATACCGGAAGCTTGAAGCAAAATCAGTATTTAAGCTTGTAACGGATTTGGTGATGGATAAGAAAATTGGCTTGGCTGGCAATTTTAAAGAAATTGACTCTGAGATTATTGGTGATTTTTTAAATTCAGTTAAAAATTTTGTTAAATCAAACAGAAAACATGACTTAAGGTCTTATTTAGATTATTTAGATGATTTGGAGGACAATCAGTTTCTGGAAGAACTTGAAGAGAGCACCAAAGACTTTAAAAAAGCCGGAAAAGTGAATCTGTTAAGTTTCCACCAGTGCAAGGGATTAGAATTTGAAGCAGTTTTTATTCCTTTTATAAATTATGGTTATATACCAGCCAGTTTTAGCTATCCGCAGAGCTATGATGTACAAATATTTAATTATTTTAACAGCAAAAAAAAGGTTAATAAGGAAGAAATAAAGGAAAGACATTATGAAGATGAGAGAAGGCTTTTTTATATAGGGCTTACCCGGGCAAGCAAATTTTTATACATTTCTTCAAGCTCGGTAAAAGGAGAATCCCAGTTTTTCATTGAACTAAAAAAAATAAGAGAAAATCTGGGAATAAAGGATAATATAAAAGATATTTCATATTCCAAAAAAGAAAACTGGGGAATTAAAAAAAGGGCTTTAGTCCAAACCTATAAAAAAAATAAGGGAATGCATTACAGAAGAGATAAATATTTAGGTTATCTAGACTATCTTAAAAATAATTACCCCAAACATTCCTGGTGGGGGTGCATTAAGTTTACGGAAAATAAAAATAATCCTTTTAGAATTTTTAAAAAACATTTCTCTTATAGTGATCTGGAAACTTACAGGGAATGTCCTTTAAAGTATAAATATAGCCGGTTATTTTATTTAAAGGCAGAAGAGAGCATGAGCCTGATAGTAGGGAAAGCTTATCATAAAATAATACAGAATTTTTTCTCAAAGGGATCGTTTGACTGGGAGAGTCTAAAAGAAATAATAGAATCTATTTTTAGAAGGATAGAGTTTGAATTTAAAGCTTCAAGAGAGGAGCTGAAAAAAAAGGCAATAGAAGATTTTTCTAATTTTTTTAATAATTTTATGCCTGCAAATCCTTCTAGCTCTATAAATGAAAAACCTTTTCGCTTCAAGCTAGACGGGGAAGTTATAAAAGGAAGGATTGACCAGATCAATTTTAGCAATAAACAAATTGAGTTGGTGGATTACAAGTCTAGCGCAACAGGCTATACCAGCAATGACTTAACAGATGAAATACAGCTTAAAGTTTACAAAATGGCTTCTAAGTTAAGTGAAGACCTTAATTTTTTAAAGGGGGGTAACATAAAATTGAAATATATTTGCTTGGGGGATAATAAGAAGACAGTATTTGAAGTACCGGAAGATAGTTATGATGAAAATGATTTAAGAAATAGAATTAAATTAATAATTAAGAACATAAGAGGGGAAAATTTTAATCCCCAAAAAGGATATATTTCCTGTTTTAATTGTGATTATAAAATATTATGCAGTAAATATTATGGTTAATATAGATTACACAAGTGAACAACTGGAAGTAATAAATAGCAGGGCTAGGATAAAAAGAGTTATAGCTTGTGCTGGTGCTGGAAAAACTTGGGTTATTACTAAAAATATCATAGAAGTGCTTAAGAAAAATTTATGCAGTCCTATGCAAATACTGGGGTTAACTTTCACTAAGAATGCTGCTGAAAATATGAGAAAGAGGATCAGGGATAATGTCAGCAGCATTACCCATAATGAATTGGATATCTTTACATTTAATGCTTTTGGAAATGAAATAATTAAGGAGAATAGTTTTAAGCTGGGATTGGGAAAGGATTACAAAATATTAAGTAGCGCTGAAAGCTGGCGGCTGATTTATGAAGTATTTAGAAATTACAGTTTTAATTGTATCAAGATAAAGAAATCACCAGGCAAGGCTGTGCAAGATATCTTATTTTTCATAGAGAGCTTAAAAAATAATCTTGTTTCTGGTGAAGAGTTTAAAAATTATTTAATAAACTATGAAAACATCTTAAATGAGTATAAAAGTAAAGCTTTAATGAGGGAAGATAAAAAAGCCATAGAAGAACAAAAAGAATTACTATCCATTTATAATTTGTATGAAAGTTTTAAAAAGGAAAACAATTCTGTAGATTACGCAGATCAGGTTTATCTCCCTTATTTTTTATTGGTGGATGATAAGAACCTACAGAGCTATTATACTGGCAAGTACAAATATATATTTGTAGATGAGTTTCAGGATACAAACATAGCCCAGGCTTACCTGCTTTCCCTGCTAAACAGCGGTAAAAACAATATAATGGTGGTGGGAGATGATGACCAGGGTATCTATTCTTTCAGGGGAGCTTGCGTTGAAAACATATTGAATTTCCATGAGTGGGATAATTTTAGAAACGGCAAGGTTAATGATTTTTACCTTACTACCAATTTTAGGTCTGGGGCAGGTATAATAAGCATTATAAATGACCTAATTAAGAAGAATGAAAACAGGTTCCCTAAAAAACTAAAGCCTTCCAGTAAAAGCGGACATTCTGAAATAATTTTTTTAAATAGCCCTACCCATGATATGGAAGCAGAAAGAATAGCAAAAATGATAAAAAAATTAGATACAGAAGGAATGAAACTTAAAGATATTGCTATTTTCTCCAGGACTAAAAATTTTAGTCAGATTACCAAGAAATTAGATGATTATAATGTTAAATATGAACTTATAGGAAGCAAGACTTTTTATTATGAAAGAGAAGTCCTATTTATAATAGCCTGGCTTTATGTAATTTATGATATATTTGATGAAATCCATCTTACTTACCTATTAAAGTCAGATAAGTATAAAATAGGCCATAGGGACATCTTTTTTTTAAAAAGGAATAAAAATGGTACAACTCTCGATTTAATTGAAGGTATAGGCAATAGTGGTTCCAATCCCTATATAAGTCCGGATGCTAAAAAAAGGCTTAGCTCTTTTATAAATGAATTAAGAGATTATATTAGCAAATCCAAAAATTTCAGGCTAAAAGAGCTAATAAGCTTTATATATAAAAACAGCGGCTTAAAGGATAATCTCAACTCTTTATTTGGCCCTTCTTCCAGAAAGAAGGTAAGGAATATTGAAACATTAATAAAAGTAGCTAATGATTTTGAAGAGGACTTAGGAGGTGGCGGCCTGGAGAGTTTCAATACTTACCTTAAGGATGTAGCCAAAACTGATTTTGAGGGCCCTGATGCATTAGGCTTGTCTAAAGAAAATTCAGTAAAAATCATGAGCATACATGCTGCAAAAGGCTTGGAGTTTGAAGCAGTTTTTCTACCAATGCTCTGGAAAAAAGATTACATAGGAAAGAGGGACAATAGAAAATATTCCATACCTTCCAATCTCCGGAAAGACAGTAAAATATGGAAAGAAAGGAAGAATTATACCAGCAGGAAAAAATTTAAGGATGCCTTAAAAAGGTTGAAAACAGAAGAGGAAAGGCGCATATTTTATGTAGCTTGCAGCAGGGCTAAAAAATTGCTTGTACTCTCCCATAGTGATTTTGAAGACGAAAACGATAGGAGCTCCGGAAAATCAAAAAGGGCTATAGTGCCATTTTTCTCAGATATTGCTGGAAACCAAAATATAAAATTGATAAAAGAGGAAGATATTGGATTTATTAGGGAAGTGGATAAGGATTCTAATCACAAAGTGACAGATTTTGAAAGTATTATAGCTAAATTGAATATAGGGGACAGGATTGTTTCTAAAACAATAGACATCAACTGGAAAAGCGTAGAAAAGGATTTAATAAAGGAGCTGGATAAAATAAAGGTAAGCAGCAAAAAAACCACTCACCAGCCTATAAATACTGATAAAGGAAAACCAGATAAATTCTATCCACTTACGAATTTGCTTGAGTATATGAAATGTCCAAGGTTATACCAGTGGAAAAATGTTTATAAAATACCCGCACCTGCAAACAAGTCTTTAGAAATAGGGGAGAAAGTCCATTTTGCTATTGAAAAAATAACTAATCTGAAGCTTAAAAATAAGAAAATTGATTGGGGAAAACTCATAAGCAATTTAGGGAAGGAGTTAAGGCCATATGTTAAGACCTATATTAGTAGTGATTTCTTTAAACTGGATAAAGTAAGTATTATGGGGTTAGAGCAGTTGATTTACCTTCACTTAGATGGACATATAATAACGACAAAACTAGACCGCTTAGACAGGAACGGCCGTGAGGGGTTTCGGGTAATTGATTATAAAACTTCTAGTTATTCCCAAGAAAATGCCTTGCACCTAAAACAATTGCAGGCATATGCCCTTGCTGTTGCTAATATTTACAACCGAAATGTGAAGGAGATAGCTTGTACATTGTTTTACTTAAAAGATAATAAATCTTCCAGCTATATTTTCAACAAAGAAAAGTTAGATTCTTTTAAAGGTAAATTGCTGGGTATTATAAGGGAAATAAATTTAAATAAGTTTCCTGCTAAAAGGAACAATTACTGTAAGACTTGTCATTATAATCAATATTGCAGAGTTTAAACCTCAGTACACCAGTGCGAATATTTGCTGAATTCGTTTTTTACAATTCTAAAATATAGGTTCTGGAGCTCCCTTGTAACCCTGCCCATATTGCCAATCCCAATGGTTCTTTTATCTACTGACCCAATAGGGGAAATTTGGGCTCCGGTTCCACAGAAGAAAAGTTCTTCAGCGGTGTAAAGTTCGGTTCTATCTATGGACCTCTGTTTTACTTCTATATCAAGTTCATTTTTTGCAATTTCTATTATTGTATTCCTGGTAATCCCTTCTAATATGTCGTCTGTTATGGGAGGAGTTATAAGCTTATTGTTCTTAACCATAAAAATATTCATTGCGCTTCCTTCGCTAACATGCTGGCTATTGTTAGTAAGCACAATTGCTTCGTCATAACCATTCAACAAAGCTTCTGTTTTTTGTAATGCCGCGTTTACGTATGATCCGGATATTTTTGCCCTAGGAGGTATACTGTTGTCTGAAATCCTTGTCCAGGAAGAGGTACAAACATTTATGGGTTTACTTGTATCCAAATAATCTCCTAAAGGGATCGAGTATATAAATAAATCTTGGGCATTCCCTATTAACTTAGGACCAATAGTTAGGCCACTATTGTATGCATATGGCCTTATATAAGAATCCTCTGTGTAATTTTCTTTCTTTATGAGTTCTAAAGTAATATCGCAGAGTTCAGGGATAGAATATTTAATATCAATCATCAGTATATGCGCACTCTCTTTGAACCGTTTGTAGTGCTCTTCCATTTTAAAGATATAGTTTTTTTGTTTTGATTGACTCCAGTAGGTTCTTATTCCTTCAAAAACTGAATTGCCATATTGCAGGGAGTTGGTACGAATATCAATTTTAGCCTGTTCTATTGGTACAATTTTCCCCTCGAAAAAAGCATATTTGGGATTAACCATAACTTACCCCTTTTTAAATGGTTTTTTAATTTTTAATATTTTACTGATTTTAGCCTTATTTTGCAATTAGGGGTGAGAGGAAGAATAAAAAAACCCCAAGTTATCTTTCACCCTAGCTAAAACCGTAGGTTACTCAACATCTTGGGGTCGTACCTTAGAACTTTTCTTAGGAACATTCTAAAGGCTTAACTTACTCTTACCGTCTTTTGGCTAGTAATTTCAGCAAACTTTAGACGTTGCCTCCTTTTCTAAGGCTATTTCAATATAGCAAAATTAATTTCTAATGTCAATAGGATTTTGCTTTAAATTTAAAAATTTTATTGCCTGGGAGGACATTCTTCTATTGCAGCCAACAAAATAGTTGGTCTAGCGGGTGGAAGTCCCGTCCTGGC